>JABCYT010000661.1 GCA_013290035.1 Alphaproteobacteria bacterium | reverse complement strand
ACCGACGGCGATCCGGCCGAGACGTTGAAGGGGATGGCGTTCACGGTCTCGGCCGGATCGCCGTCGGTGCGGCCGGGGCCGCCCAGCGCGAACAGGTTCCACAGGCACGACGTGCCCTCGGCCGGCACGCCGCCGCCCAGCGCCTGGTGCAGGCAGCCGAACATCACGTCGGGCAGCATCTGGCCGGTGACGTGGCGGGCCGCGACGGGGGAGGGGTGCTGGGCATTGAGGATGCAGCCCTTGGGCGCGCTGACCCGGATCACCGACAGCGAGCCCTCGTTGTTGGGCACCTTGGGCGCCACGATGCATTTCACGCCGAACGAGGCATAGGCCTCGGTGTAGCAGACCGGCACGTTGATGCCGTAGGACGAGACGCCCGAGGTGCCGGCGAAGTCGACGTCGATGCCGCTCGCGCCGATCTGCATGGTGGCGACGATGTCGATCGGCTTGTCGTAGCCGTCGACCGTCATGGAGAACTTGTATTCGCCCGGCTTGATCTTGCGGATGGCCTCGAGTGAGGCCTGCCTGGATTTCTCCAGGATGTGAGTGCCCAGCCGGTCGAGATCGTCGATGGCGAACTCGTCCATCATCTCGATCAGGCGGCGGCAGCCGATCTCGTTGCAGGTCGCCAGCGAGTAGAGATCGCCCACCACCTGGACCGGCTCGCGCACATTGACGGCGACGATGTCGATCAGCGTCTCGTCGACCTTGCCCTCGCGCGCGAAGCGCATCAGCGGGACGTAAAGGCCTTCCTCGAAGACCTGGCGGGCGTCGGTGCCCATGCCGCGGCCGCCGATATCGACGACGTGGCAGGTCGAGGCGAACAGCGCCACCATCTTGCCGCGCCGGAATGTCGGCGTGACGAAGGTGAAGTCGTGCAGATGGCCGGTGCCCTTCCACGGGTCGTTGGTCAGGAAGATGTCGCCTTCCTTCATGGTCTTGGCCGGGAACTTCTCGAGGAAGTGGCGCACCGCGCGCGCCATCGAGTTGATGTGCCCGGGCGTGCCGGTGACGGCCTGCGCCAGCATGGCGCCGTCGAGGTCGAACACGCCGGCCGAGAGGTCGCCGGCCTCGCGCGTCGAGGTCGAGAAGCCGGTGCGGATCAGGGCCAGCGCCTGCTCCTCGACGACCGCGATCAGGCGGTCCCACATCAGCTGCAGGCGGATCGGCGACAGGGGATCGTTGATGCTCATGGTGCAATCTTCTCCAGCAGGATGGCGCCGATCGGGCTGATCCGGGCGGCGAAGCTCTTGGGCACGATGGTCGTCGTCTCGTCTTCGGCGATGACCGCCGGGCCGGGCACGAAGCTGCCGATCGTGAGGTCGGCGCGATGATAGACCGACACGTCTTTCATGTCCTGAGCCGCCGGATCGTAGACCGGCCGGCGGCCGCGCGCCTTGGACGCCACATCGGCGGGCTGCGGCGGGGTCTTGGGCAGCGCGGCCTGCTCGGCCGCCAGCCGCAAGGTCCAGTTCATGATCTCCACGCCGAGGCCCGGAATCGTCCGGCCGAAGGTCGTGGCGTAGCCATCCTCGTAGAGCTTGATGAGCCTGTTGCGCGAGGCCCGATCGAACGGGCCAGTTGGCAGGCTGACGGTGATCTCGTGGCCCTGGCCGCGATAGCGCATGTCGGCGGTGCGCGTTTCGACCAGCCTGGCCTCGGGCGCGCCCGCCTTGACCACGGCCTCGGCCTCGGCGCGCATCTCAGCGAACAGCGCATTGACGTAGGCCGGGTCGAACTTGTCGTCGTCGAGCTGGACGTAGCGGCTACGCACGACCTCGTAGGCGACCGGCGCCATCAGGAAGCCGACCGCCGAGCCCACGCCCGCGCCGCTCGGCACCATTATCCGGTTGATGCCGAGCTTCTCGGCCAGCCGCGCGGCATGGATGGGGGCGGCGCCGCCGAAGGCGATCATGGTGCGGTTCTGCAGCTCCTTGCCGCGCTCGACGGCGTGCACCCGCGCGGCATTGGCCATGTTCTCCTCGACGATCTCGCTCACGCCGAACGCCGCGTCGAGGCGCTTCAGGCCGAGCTTCGTGCCGACCGCCTTGTCGACGGCGGCGCCCGCCATGTCGGGCGAGAGCCTGATCGAGCCGCCGGCGAAATAGCCGGGATCGATGCGGCCCAGCACGACGTCGGCGTCGGTCACGGTGGGTTCCGTGCCGCCGCGGCCGTAGCTTGCCGGACCGGGCTCGGCGCCGGCGCTTTCCGGCCCGACCTGGACCCGCGACAGCGCATCGACCGAGGCGATCGAGCCGCCGCCGGCGCCGATCTCAACCATCTCGATGACCGGAATGCGCAGCGGCAGGCCGCTGCCCTTGAGGAACCGGTACTGCCGCGCCACCTCGAAGGTGCGCGAATGCTGCGGCTCGCCACCATCGATCAGGCAGATCTTGGCCGTCGTGCCGCCCATATCGAAGCTCAGCACCTTGTCGAGGCCGCACTGCCGCGCCAGCGCCGCGGCCAGGATGGCGCCGCCGGCCGGGCCCGATTCGACCAGGCGAATCGGGAATTTGCGGGCGGTCGCCAGCGCCGCCAGGCCGCCGCCCGAGGTGATCATGAACAACGGGCAGGTGAAGCCCTTGCCGCGCAAACCGTCGTCGAGCCGGCCGAGATAGCGGTCCATCACCGGCTGCACGTAGGCGTTGGCGACGGCGGTCGACCAGCGCTCGTATTCGCGGATCTCGGGCGAGACTTCGCTCGACAGCGAGATCGACACGCCGGGCAGCAGTTCGGTCAGGATGTCGCGCGTGCGCCGCTCGTGCCTGCCGTCGAGATAGGCATGCATGTAGCCGATCGCGATCGCCTCGATGCCGGCGGCCTTCAGCCGGGGCGCTAGGCTGCGCACCGCCGCCTCGTCGAGCGGGATCAGCACGTTGCCACGGCCGTCCATGCGCTCGGGGATGCCGAAGCGCAGGTCGCGCGCCACCAGCGGCGGCGGCTTGCGCATGAAGATGTCGTACTGCTCGAAACGATGCTCGAAGGCGATCTCGATCGAATCGCGG
>JABCYT010000660.1 GCA_013290035.1 Alphaproteobacteria bacterium | reverse complement strand
GCCGATCCGGCCTCACCAAAGCCCAACAGCGCGATCACGCGCGGAGACAACGACATGCGAATGCTCTCGATGGTCTAAAGGGGAGGCTCAGGAGGCCGGCGCCTCGCCGTCCTCGGCGTTGCGCGACGCATGGGTGTCGCGCGAGCTGGCGATGCGCAGCTTGGGTCGCGCGGCGACCAGCGCGGGCGACGGGCTGCGCTCGGCGACGCCGGCATAGAGCTGCTTGCCGGATTCGATGACGCTGACGCCCGCGAAGCGACCGAGCCAGCGCTGGCCGAAGCGCTCGACGGCCGGCGCCATGCGCATCATGAGCCGCGAGCGGGTCGGCGGCATGAAGAGCGCACGCGTCTGTTGCAGCGGCGCGAACATGTTGGCGCGCAGCAGGGCAGCGAGCTGGCCGGGCGAGTAGGGATGGCCCTGATAGAAGGGCGAGCGGTCGATCTGCGACCACAGGCCGGCGCGCGTCGGCGCCACGACGATCAGGCGGCCGCCGTCGGCCATCACCCGCCAGATCTCGCGCAGCATCGGCCGCACCTGCTCGGTGCACTCGACGGCATGGATCAGCAGCACCCGGTCGACCGAGCGGTCGGGCAGCGGCAGGTCCATCTCGTCGACCAGGGAGGTGAGGTTGCGACCCTCTCGCGGCCAGCGCGTGACCCCCTGCTGGGCCGGCATGAACGCCATGGTGCGCTCGGCTTCCTCGATGAAAGGCCGCAGGAACGGCGTGGCGTAGCCCAGTCCGAGCACGGTTTCGCCGCGCACGTTGGGCCATACCGCGCGCAGCCGGCCGCGCAGCAGCCGCACGGTGGTCTGCCCGAGGGAGCTCTTGTAGAAGTCGTTGAGATCGAGGACGTCCGTCCACATGTGGCGATACTAGCAGAAACTGCGCCTTCACGGCCATGGCCGGCGCAAGGGAGCCTTGCTGGCGCTGCATCATGAGCGCGATGCTAGACATCGTCCGAATCCCGGTCCTGAATAACAATTACGTGTGGTTGATGCGTGAACCCCGGAGCGGGGCCGTCGGCGTCGTCGACCCGGCCTCGGGATGACAGGCTGCGTGGATGACTATCGAGTGCCAAGTCAGCGCCGAACCAGACAGAAATAAGCGCTGAGGCCGAGCGCCACGGCCAGCGCCGCGTAGAGCGGCCCTTGCGCCACGTTGAGGAACAGCCAGGGCGCGCTGAGCGGCCCGACGGCGGCGCCGAAATCGCGCCAGGTCGAATAGCTCGCCTGCGAGGAGAGCACGCTGGCGTGGCCGCGCTCGATCACCAGCACGGGGATCAGGGTGTTGAACATGCCGCGGGTCATGACGACCACCAGGGCGCCGATCACCTCGTGATCGACCGCGATCAGCCCGAAGCCTGCGACCAGCAAGACGCCGTTCGCAATCGAGATCCGCCTTGCCCCGAAGCGATCGCCGATCCAGCCGCCGATCGGACCGGTGGTGATCTCGACCAGCCAGCGCAGCGCCAAGAGCATCGCCGTCGCCAGCACCGGCGCCACCGCTGTGATCGAGTCCTTCATCAGGAAGGCGAGCGTCAGCAGGAAGACGCCATCGCCCGAAAAGCCCATGACGAAGCCCCAGACCTCGAGGCGATGCGGCAGCGGCAGACGAAAGCCCTGCTTCGCCATGGGCTCCGGCGGCAGGCGGGGCAGCAGCAGGGCGGCGCCGAGCGCGACCAGCGTCAAGCCGCCGTAGATCACGAAGACCGAGCGCGGGCCGAGCTGCAGGACGATCAAGGCGCCGCCCACCAGGGAGATCGCCTGCACCATGCCGATCGCCGCCCGGCTCGCGCCCACCCTCTTGCCGGCGTTGGCGCGATCGCTCACCGCATAGGCCAGGGTGGCGAGATTGAGCGAGGCATAGGAGACGCCCCACAGCATGCGAGCCGCGACCTGGGCGGCGGCGTTCTCGATCAATCCGTAGACCGTCGTGGAGACAGCCGCGCCGACGGCGGCCGCGACCATCAGCGTGTGCGGCCCGACCCTTTCGCCGATCGCCGCCACGCCGGAATTGGCCAGCAGGCGGACCCAGCGGTTGAGCGACAGCAGCACGCCGACCATGGCGAGGCTCAGCCCGAACTGCTCGTGATAGAGCGGCAGCACGGCATAGAGCAGCGTGTCGCCGATCATGCCGAAGGCGATGACCAGGCCCGGGAGCGCCATGCCGACGGGCACGGCGCCGGGAGAGGCGGTGGTCACTTGTTGGGGTTCACTGGGCGCGCAGCACCAAGGCCTCGCGCAGCGCGCCGGCGCAAAGCGTCGTGCCGCGGCGGGCGCCGTGCAGCAGCATCGGCGAGCTCAGGAAGCCGTGCAGCATGCCGCCGAATTCCACGAGGTCGGCCAGGGTGCCTTCCTGTTGCAGGCGAAAGGCGTAGGCGCGGCCTTCGTCGCGCAGCGGATCGTAGCCGGCGGTGACCACGAGGGCCGGCGGCAGGCCAGCGAGCGAAGCGGCGCGCAGCGGCGAGACACGCCAGTCGCCGCGCGCGCCCTTGTCCGGCGTGTAGTGGTCGAAGAACCACTCCATGGTGGCGGCATTCAACCCGTAGCCATCCTCGTAGCGGCGATAGGACTCGGCGCGCGCCACGGCATCGGTCACGGGATAGGCGAGAAGCTGCAGATGCAGCCTGGGTCCGCCATTGTCGCGCGCCCAGATCGACGCCGCCGCGGCCAGGTTGCCGCCGGCGCTGTCGCCGCCGATGGCGAGTCTCGCGGCATCGATGCCGACCGACGGGCCGTTGTCTGCAGCCCATTTCAGACCGGCGACGACGTCGTCGAAGGCGCCGGGGAAGCGCGCTTCCGGCGCCAGGCGATAATCGATGGCGAACACGGCGATGCCGGCTTCCAGCGCGAGCTGGGCACAGAGGACGTCGTGGCTGTCGAGATTGCCGAACACCCAGCCGCCGCCATGGGCGTACACGAGGCCCGGCAGCCTGGCATCGGCCGCAGCCGACAGCGGCCGATAGATCCGCACCGGCAGCTCCTCGGCGGGACCGGGAATGGTGCGGT
>JABCYT010000659.1 GCA_013290035.1 Alphaproteobacteria bacterium | reverse complement strand
ATGGCGCTCGCGCTGATAGCCGTCTCGATCATCTTCGGCTGCAAGAAACCGACGGTGCTCCTCGAGACCGGCCCCGTCCGCTCGCTCGCGAGCCTGTTGGGCGGCGGCACCGCCTCGCTCGGCCTCATCCTGATGATCTTCATCGGCTTCAAGACCGGGTTCGCGACAGCGACCGAGATCTCGGCCTTCGCCGCCCTCTACGCCATCGTCATCGGCGGCGTGATCTTCCGCGAGTTAGGACCGCGTGCAGCCGCCGTGAGCTTCGTCCATGCCGCGACCCGCTCGGGCCTCGTGCTGTTCATCGTTGCGGCTGCCCAGTCACTGGCCTTCGTGCTGACCCTGCAGCAGGTGCCGCACATGGTCGGCGAGATGATGATCGCTCTGTCGGCGAGCGGCGGCACCTGGCTGTTCATGCTTCTGTCGATCGTCATCCTGATACTGATGGGCTCGGTGCTCGAGGGCGCGGCGGCACTCATCATCTTCGCGCCGCTGCTGGTGCCGGTCGCGACCAGGCTCGGCATCGATTCGCTGCATTTCGGCGTCGTGCTGGTGATCGCAATGGGCATCGGGCTGTTCGCCCCGCCACTCGGCCTCGGCCTCTATGGTGCCTGCCTGATCGGCAACGTGCCGATCGAGAGCACGGTGAAGCCGATCCTCGGCTATCTCGGCCTCCTCTTCCTGTGCCTCCTCGTGATCGCGTTCCTGCCTGCGCTCAGCACGGCGCTGCCGCACGCGCTCGGATACTGACGAAAGATCCAAGATGCTGAAGCTGCTCCTGACGCACACGCTGCCGACGCGGCGGCAATATTACGGCCAGCGCGCGCTCGCGGAACTCGAGGACCTGGTCGAGGTCCAGCTGCACGAGGCAGACGAAGCCTTGAGCCCGGCCGAGCTCGTCGCTGCCGCCATGGACGTCGACATCATCCTGGCCGACCGGCTGACGACAGGCCCGGGCGAGATCTTCGCGTCGCTGCCGAAACTTAAGGCCTTCCTGCGCTGCGCCGTCGACACCAGGAACATCGACGTGGCGGCGGCCTCGGCCGCGGGCGTGCTGGTAACCCGCGCCACGCCGGGTTTCATCGCCTCGGTCTGCGAGCTGGCATTGGGCTATCTCGTCGACTTGTCGCGCGGCATCTCGCGCGCGGTCGCCGATTATCAGGCCGGCCGAAGGCCCGAGGTGCGCATGGGCCGCCAGCTTGCGGGCAGCGCGCTCGGCATCATCGGCTATGGCGCCATCGGCCGGCGGCTGGCACAGCTCGGCTTGGCAATCGGCATGGAGGTGCTGGTCGCCGATCCATACGCGACGGTCGCCGACGAGCGCCTGACCCAGGTGCCGATGGACGATCTGCTCGCCCGCGCCGACTATGTCGTCTGCCTCGCGATCGCGAACGAGGAGACCGAGAACCTGATGGGCCAAGACGCCTTCGCGCGCATGAAACCCTCGGCCTGTTTCCTCAACCTGTCGCGCGGCAACCTGGTCGACGAGGCGGCGCTGGCGGCGGTGCTGTCCGAGGGCAGGATCGCCGGCGCGGCGCTCGATGTCGGCCGCGCGGCGGACCAGATGCCGACACCGGCGCTCGCCCGCCTGGCGGGCGTCGTCGCCACACCACACATCGGCGGGTTGACCCCGCCGGCGATCGAACATCAAGCGCTCGACACGGTCGGCCAAGTCGCAGCCCTGCTGCGCGGCGAGGTCCCGCCGGGCGCCGTCAACGCGGACCGCTGGACCCGGCGGATCTAATCCCTCTCAGTCAGGAGAAATGCCATGCCCGCGGCCCAACCACGGCTGATCGCGCCGTCCCAGACCTGCGACAGCCACATTCACATCTATGATCCGACCAAGCCCGTGGCGCCGACCGCGACGGGTCCCGGCCCGGCCTGGGCCAACGTCGCGGCCTACATCAGCGCCGTGCAGTGCCCCCTGGGCTTGAACCGTGCGGTGGTCGTGCAGCCAACGACCTACGGCTTCGACAACAGCTGTACCGTCGAGGCGATCGCAGCCCTCGGTCTCGACAAGACGCGCGGTGTCGCGATCGTCGGGCCCGACGTCAGCGATGCCGAGTTGCAGCGCCTGACCGACGCCGGCATTCGCGGCGCGCGTTTCCAGATGCTGCCTGGCGGTCCGTTGCCCTGGGACGCGCTGGAACCGGTCGCGTCCATCATCGCGGGCTTCGGCTGGTGCATCCAATTGCAGCTGGACGGCCGCCTGCTGGCGGAACGTGAAGCGCTGTTGAAGCGGCTACCCTGCAGGCTGATCATCGATCATGTCGGCAAGTTCCTGGAGCCGGTGCCGGTCGAGCATTCCGGTTTCCGGACCATCTTACATCTGATCGACGGTGGCCGGACCTGGCTGAAGCTGGCGGGCGCCTATGAGACTTCGAAGGCCGGCGCCCCACTCTATCCAGATGTCGGCGCGCTGGCGAAAGCCGCCATCGCGGCCGCGCCGGAGCGCATGATCTGGGCAAGCAATTGGCCCCATGTTTCCGTCCAGGATCCGCCGGACGATGCGGCGCTGCTCGACCTCCTGTTGGACTGGGCGCCGGACGAGGCCGTTCGCCAGCGCATCCTGGTCGAGAATCCGGCAGAGCTTTACGGCTTCTCGCCATCTAGCTGGCCGCCTCCCTGGCGAACTCGTCTTCGCTGACCGCGGCGATGCCGGTCTTGGGATCGGCGAACTTCAGGAGCGCGGCGCTGGCCACCGCGAAGGCCCGCGTGGAGTCGCTGTCGGGCAGGGTCTTGACCTTGCCCGGCGCTGGCGCGGAAATCGCGACACCAGCGGTTACCGCCCTGCGTGATCTGAATAAACCTTTCGCAAACAGGACAGATTTGGCCTTCCAAAAGCCTCTATTGCATGCGGCGATCGCTTGAAACGCCGATTTAGGCGTGCGGAAATTGCAGCCAGCGACTCAGGCCAGCGAGCAAATCATCTTGCAGCACAATCCGTTCTACGCCCCCGCCGCCCTTTCCGGCACCGCGTTCGAAGATTTGGTCGCAAGCTTCCAGTCGCACGT
>JABCYT010000658.1 GCA_013290035.1 Alphaproteobacteria bacterium | reverse complement strand
TCTTACGGGGGAGGTGGCCCGCAGGGCCGGAGGGGGAAGGCCACAGTATGGGCGCCGGCAAGTTTCAGATCTGAAATCTTCAGGATTGCCTTTGGGGCTTTCCCCCTCCCGTACCCTCCCCCGTGTGAGGGGGGAGGGAGATAGAGTGTTCCATGGCAGCCATCGTTCTCAGCAAGCTCAACAAGCACTACGGCGCCGTCTTCCACGCCGTGAAGGACGTCGATCTCGCGATCGCCGACAAGGAGTTCGTGGCGCTGGTCGGCCCCTCGGGCTGCGGCAAGTCGACGACCTTGCGCATGATCGCCGGCCTCGAGGACATTTCCAGCGGCGAGATCCGCATCGGCGAGCGGGTGGTCAACCACCTGCCGCCGCGCGAGCGCGACGTCGCCATGGTGTTCCAGAACTACGCGCTCTATCAGCACATGAGCGTGTACGACAATCTGGCCTTTGGGCTGCGTAACAAGAAGATGCCCGAAAGCGAGATCAAGGCGGCGATCGACCGCGCCGCCGAGATGCTGGGCCTGCACGAACTGCTGAAGCGCAAGCCGCGCCAGCTCTCGGGCGGCCAGCAACAGCGCGTGGCGCTGGGCCGTTGCATCGTGCGCAACCCGCTGGCCTTCCTGTTCGACGAGCCGCTCAGCAACCTCGACGCCAAGCTGCGCGCCCAGATGCGCATCGAGATCAAGCGCCTGCATGCCCAACTGCCGACCACCTCGGTGTTCGTGACCCACGACCAGGTCGAGGCCATGACCCTGGGCGACCGCGTCGTGGTGATGCGCGACGGCCGCGTCCAGCAGGCCGGCACGCCCCTCGCGGTCTACGGTAAGCCGGTCAACAGGTTTGTCGCCGGTTTCATCGGCGCGCCGGCCATGAATTTCCTCGACGTCACGCTCGCCAAAGAGGGCGACACGCTGGTGGCCCGGTCTCCGGCGGTCAAGCTCGCGGTCAGCGAGCCCAGCAGTCGCGCGCTCGAGGCGTGGCAGGGCAAGCGGGTGATCATGGGCGTGCGGCCCGAGCATCTGGCGCTGGGCGACGGGGTGCTGAGCCGCAGCTTCGCCGCCAAGGTCGAGGTGGTGGAGCAGCTCGGCTCGGAGATCCTGCTCGAAACGCGCGTCGGCGAGGCGCGCGTCACTGTGGCGCGCGTCGCGCCCGAGACTCAGATCGCCGCCGGCGATCTGGTCCGGCTGTCGGTCCAGCCGGGCCGGTTGCACTTCTTCGATCCGGAAAGCGAAGCTGCGATTACCGAATGAGGGGCCGCGCCATCGCTAAGCATCTCTCGCCCTGGGAACGCGAGAACACGCTCGACCGTTGAGATCTACGACGACGCGTCGACGGCTTGCCGGTCGGCGCGCTGCTGGCAGCCGCGTCGGTACAGCCGGATGCCGGCGAGGCCGCGCGGCACGAAGATGACGAAGACGACCATGACCGCCCCGACGGCGATCAGGTTGTAGACGACGCCGATGAAGCGCAGACCTTCGGTGATGCTGAACAGCAGGACGGCGCCCAGGAAGGGACCCCAGATCGTGCCGATGCCGCCGAATACCGCCATGCCGATGACCAGCGCGCTCTGGGCGGCAGAACCCACAGAGGGGCTGACGAGCTGGATGTAGTAGGCGTAGAGCGCGCCCGCGAGCCCGGCGAAGCCGGCGCTGAGCGTAAAGGCCAGAAGCTTGTAATAGGTTGTGTCGATGCCGAGGCTGCCGGCCAGGATCTGGTCCTCGCGGATGGCGCGAAAGGCCGGCCCGGCATTGGTGCGCCGCGTGAGGGTGAGCATGATCGCCAGACCGACCAGGGAAATCGCCGCCACGACGAGGTAGGCGTCCTGACGCTGCGCCAGGGGATTGCTCGGCAGCCCCGCGAAAGTGCCGAAGTCGTGCATGCCGAACGGCCCGCCCGTCAGGTTCTCCCAATTGGTCGCGATGAGCTGGACGATCTCGCCGAATCCCAGGGTCACCAGCGCCAGGTAGTGGCCGCGCAGGCGGAGCGCGGGAAAGCCGACGCAGAGTCCGACCGCTGCGCAGAGCAGCAAGGCCGCGGTCATGCCGAGCCATGACGACAGGCCGGCCGCCTTGGTGAGAATCGCCGCGGTATAGGCGCCGATCGAGAAAAAGCCGGCATGGCCGAAGGACACCTGGCCGGTATAGCCGCTCAGCAGATCCCAGCTCGCCGCGAACAGCGCCCATATCAGGGCCTGGGTGGCGATATGGAGCACGAACGGATGGGACCACACGAGCGGCGCGGCCAGCCCGGCCGCGGCCAAGGCCGCGATCGCCAGCGTGCGCACCCGCAGGCCGCTCACGGCTGCTTCTTTCCGAACAGGCCGCTTGGCCGCACCAGCAGCACCAGGATCATCGTGCCGAAGGCGATGGCGTTCTGCCATTCCGAGGGGATGACCAGCACCGACAGCGCCTCGACGGTGGCGATGATCAGGCTGGCCACCAGCGCGCCCAACAGATTGCCCATGCCGCCCAGGATGGTGATGGCAAAGGCCTTTATGGTGAGGGTGAAGCCGACGGCGGGATAGACGCTGAACAGCGGCGCGATGAGACCGCCGGCCAGACCGGCCAAGGCGCAGGCCAGTCCGATCGTCAGCGTGAAGATGCGGCCAAGCGGTATGCCGACGGATTGCGCCGCCGCGGGATTCTGCGCCACCGCGCGGATCGCCATGCCCTGGCGGTGGAAGCGCAGAAAGAGGAAGAGCGCTGCCAGCCCGAGGCTCGCGACGACGAGGATCAGCAAGCGCTGGCCGCTGACAAAGGTGAAGGACAGATCGAGCCCGCCCTTCACGGCCGGCGGCACTTTCAGATATTCGCCGCCGGCCGCCGCCAGCAGCGAGTTCTGGATCAGGGCGGAGAGACCGAGCGTCAGCACCAGGAAGAGCGGCCCCGGCGCGCGTCGCCCCAGACGTTTCTGCAGCGGCGCGATCAGCAGCGGATAGACCACGAGTCCCAATCCAAAGACGACGGCCGTGGCCAGCACGAGGCCGACCGCCGGCGAGAGGCCGAGAACCACCATCGC
>JABCYT010000657.1 GCA_013290035.1 Alphaproteobacteria bacterium | reverse complement strand
CGGGCTTGCCATCGTCTTCGGCAACATCCTCGATACCATCCCGGGCTGCCTGGTGATCGGCGCCAAGTTCGCGGGCTTCGGCAACCTGTCGCTGACCCTGATCCTCGGCATCTTCCTCGGCGGCATTCCCGAAGCGGCGGCCAGCGCCACCATGCTGCGCAAGGCGGGCTATTCCGACCGCACGATCTTTCTCCTGTGGGCAAGCGTTCTGGCGACCGGTGTCGTGGCGGCGATCGCCGGCAAGCTTTTCATCAACGGCTCGGAATCGATGGCGGCCGTGCTCGCCCAGGCGGTGGCGGGCGGCGCGATCCTGGCGTTGGTGACCCACGCCATGATTCCCGAGGCGCTGCACAAGGGCGGCTCCGGTATCGTGCTGCCGGTGGTCGGCGGCTTTCTGTTCGCGCTCTATCTCGCGCTGGTCGAGGCGGTGCCGATGTAGAAGCTGCCGCGTGGCGATCGCGCGGACCGACGCCGAATTCCTATGGTGCCTCTATGCCGGCGTGTCGCCAGCTGGCTGGCATTCCTATGCATCCGCGACCTTCTATGAGGATCCGATATTCCCTCAACTGTCGTGGCGAGAGCGTCATGGCTCCCAGTGCTGCCGGCTATCTGTTTCTGCTCGTCATCGGTTTTCTCTCCCTTGCCGCCACCGTGGCTGTCGCCGTGGCTGTCGCCGTCTCGGCTTACCGGCGAGGTCGCGGCATTCAGCCGGCAGATCCTCGACAGCGTCGGTGATCAGCCGCATCGCGCGCGGCAGCTGGGCGACGCGGTCGGAAGCCTCCTCGCCCACGTTCAATTGAGCCTCCCGGCGGCGGTGGCCCGAGCTTCAGGCCGGCACTGCCCAGCGCCATGGCGAAGGGCCTTCAGCCGGATGGCGGCCACGCGCGAGGCGGTCGGCGCCATCCCTCGGTTGACAGAAGAGACAGTTATATGCAATTAATAGTCAGTCGCAAATAAACTACTACCGTGCCGCCGACCTCTCCTGCCAAGACCGGACAGCGCGTCGACAGCAACCACAGCGATCCGGGCCGCCCCGTGCTCATCGTCGACAGCGCTGAGCTGATGGGCGGACGGCGCGAGCTGATCATTCGGCATGGCGCAGGCACCTACCGGCTGCGCATCACCGCCTCCAACAAGCTGATCCTGACGAAATAGGCATCGCGAATACGTGCCTGCTCGGACATAAACCCGCCGGATTCCCTGATGATATGATGCCGCAGGAGTAACCGGCATCGCATGGGCGACCGTCCCACCCTGATCCTGACCACGCGCCTGGGCGTGCGGCCGCTGGGCGTGCGCGGCGATCCGCTGCATGCCGTCGCAAGCCAGCTGCTGGCCGTGATCCGCCGGCGGCTGGGCGATGGGCCGGCCGACCTTCTGGCCGAGCCGCAGCTGCGCGAGACGGGCGACGGCATCGACTGGTATGCCGCGCGCTCAGGTTCCGTGCGTCGCCTCGCCGATCTCGACGCGAACGAGCGCGCCGGTGTCCTTGCCACCATCGAAAGCCATCTCGAGTCGATCCGCACGCTGGGCGCGCAACTGAAGGACTCCTCGGGCAGCGAGGAAGCGCGCCTGATCGGTCGCTCCCTGGAGCTCGCCACCACCCGCCCCTCGGACGACTTCGTCTACCTCGTCGACGGCCAGCCGGTGATCACGGCGTGGGGCTACGAGGCCGACGCCGCCGCCAGCCTGCAGGCTTTCGGAGCCCCGCCGGTACCCGTGCCGCCGCGGCCGGCGGCGATGCTGGCCAGCGCGCCCGTCCTGCTGCCCGCGCGCATCGGCTGGGCGCCCTGGCTGAGCGCCTTGCTGTTCGGGCTTCTGCTGCTTCTTCTGCTGCTCATCACATCGTGGCTGTTGCGCGCCTGTTCGCCGGTCGATCCGACCCTGAACCTCGCCACGCTGGAAACGCCGGCGCCGCCCGCGCCCGAGCCGCCGCCCGATCCGACGCCGGTGCTGAAGGCCTCGCTCGATGACGCGCAGGCCGACGAGAACAAGCTCAAGGCCGAACTCGCCGCGCTGGAGACCTCCCTCAAGGACAAGGTCGCGCAGTGCAAGCCGATCGAGCCGCCCAAGCCGCCACCGCCCCCTCCGCCGCCGGTGCAAGCGGCAAGGCCGCCGCCGCCGCCCCCTCCACCGCCGCCCCAGCAGCAGGCCGCCGTGCCGGCCGCGCCGCCCGTCAGCCGGCCGCCGCCGGGCCAATTGCCCTGCAACTGGTCAGGCGATTCCGGCGGCGAGGGCGTCACGCGCAACAGACACTATCTGGGCGACAGGCCTGGATTCGTGGCCATCAACTACAACCTGTATGTGAAGCCGGACGACATCAAAGTGATCTATCGTGGCCAGGTGCTGGCCGGCACCGGCGGGCCGCGCAGCGGTCGCGGCGGCTTCGGCTTCGATTGGAGGCCGGTCGCCGGGGATTATTCGGTCGACGTCGTCGTAACAGGTGAGATGTTTGGCACGCGCTGGACGTACGCCATGATTTGCCCGCGCTGAGGAACAGGGATGGCTGCAGGCCCGCTTCTCGTCAGTGAACCGTTGCAGCGCTACCGCGCGCTGGGCATGGCGGGCGATCCCGTGTGGCGCGCCGCCGGCCAGCTGCGCACGGCCATCGCCGCGCGGCTCTCGCGCCAGCACGCCGACTTGCTGGCGATTCCCGAAGTCGATCCGACCGGCCAACGCATCGACTGGTATGCCCCCTTCGAGGGCGAGGCGCGCAAGCTCAGTGAGCTCGGCGACGCCGAACGTGCGCCGATCCTGGACGAGGTGCACCGCCTGCACGGCGAGATCGCGGGACTCGCGGACTCGATGGAAGCGCCGCAACGCTCCAGCGCCGAACGCAACTTCGCCCGCCTGTTGCGCCATGCGCTGACGGCGCCCGGCGAGGACGCGCTCTATATCGTGGACGGCAAGCCGGTCATGACCTTCTGGGGGTTCAGCGCCGACGCTGCTCTGCCCGGCGTCTTCCTGGCAAGCCCGCCGGCGGCACCACGACCTGCCGTGGGTGCCCGAGCGATTCCCGAGG
>JABCYT010000656.1 GCA_013290035.1 Alphaproteobacteria bacterium | reverse complement strand
CGTCGTGCCGACCATTGACGATGGCGGCCGCATAATCTGGGAGAGCAATTCGGCGGTGCGCTACCTTTCGGCCAAATACGCGGCGGGCACCTTGTGGCCCAACGATCCCGGCCAGCGCAGCGAGGCGGACCGCTGGATGGACTGGCAGCTCAGCACGATCTCCGAGAGCATGAGGGTGGTGTTCTGGGGGCTGGTGCGCACGCCGCCGGACAAGCGCGACATGGCGGCCATCAAGAAGGCCGCGGTGGACGCCGGCAAGCTGTTCGGCCGGCTCGACGCGCATCTCGCCGACCGCCGCTATGTCGCCGGTCCGCATTTCACCATGGGCGACATCCCGGTCGGCTGCTTCGTCCACCGCTGGTATGCCCTCGAGATCGAGCGGCCCGAGCTCAAGAACCTGCGGACCTGGTACGACCGGCTGGCGACCCGCCCGGCCTATGCCAAGCACATCATGGTGAAGCTGACCTGACACCGGCCGGCGGCGCGCCGTCGGAGACCAGCAGGTCTTCGACCAGGCGACGGAAGCGGGTCGGCCCGGCGTCGAGGCTGGTCGGCAGCATGCGCCGCTCCGGTTCGAGGTCGATCAGCTTCTGCTGGCCCTCGATCAACGCCTTGTCCTCGCCGAAGGCCGTCTCGGTGACGGCGAACAGGCGATCGAGCCTGTCGGCCTCGATGTCGCTCGCGCGGGCGCCCGCCGCGTAGAAGTAGCGCGAGGCGCGCGCCGAAACCGGCGTCACGGCCTGCTCGTCGATGCGATGGAAGAGCGGCGGCCGATCGGGTTCCTGACCACCGCTCTGCCGGGCGGTTCCCGCCGGGTAGAAGCTGGTGCGCTGCAGGAAGACCCCGGGAAAGACGAAGTCGTAGGAATTCCAGACGTCGGCGCGCTCGCCCACCTGCTTCTTCAGGAAGCCGCGCGGCGTGTGGTCCGTGATCCAGCGCTGCACGCGCAGGCCGCGCTCCAGCGTCAGCATGCGCGGCCGCTCATCGGCCCATTGCGGCATGTCGAGCCCCAGGGTCTTCTCGTGCGCGAAGGAGAGGTGCGAGAGATCGAGGAGATTGTCGTCGATCAGGAGGTAATGCGCGGCGTAGTCGAGATGGCCCGCTTTCAGCCGGTAGTCCGGATCGTCGAGCGCCAGCGAGGGCGGAACCGCGGTGGGGTCGGCCGCTGCCTCGCCCATCCACACCCATACCCAGCCGCCGCGCACGGTGACGGGGTAGCGGCGCACGCAGGCGCTCTGCGGAATGAGCACCTGGCCGGGGATCTCGATGCAGCGCCCGTCGGGCGCGAACTTCAGTCCGTGATACATGCAGCGCAAGTCGTCGCCCTCGAGCCGGCCCATCGAGAGGGGCGCGAACCGGTGACAGCAGCGATCCTCGAGCGCCGCCAGCCCGCCGTCGGCGGTGCGGTAAAGCGCGAGCGGCTGGTCGATGATGGTCCGGGCATGAATGGCGCCCGGCGCGAACTCGGGCAGCCAGCCGGCGACGTACCAGGCATTGCGGACCCACATGGTTTCCTCCGGGCCGTGTTTTGCCCGACGGCTACTGCCTTTTCGGCAGCTTGCTCATCTCCGCAATGATCGCCCGGTCGATCACCGTGAACAGATAGGCGTCGGGCGCCAGGGTACAGCCGCCGCGCACGAGATAGGCGATCTGCGCCCCTTGGGGACCGTCAGGGATCGTCACACCGTGATAGCGCGAGGCGTGCTCGGCGAGGAAGATCGCCAGCGTCTTGCGTGCCTCGGGCTGCATGGCATGCGCTTCCTTGCAGGTGATGTAGGCCGCCTGGTCGAAGTTGGTCGGCGGCATCTGCGCCTGGGCGGCAGTCGTGACGAGCAGCAGCGCACCGGCGGCAACGAAGGATTTGCAGATCATTTCGGAACTCTCTGTTGGTTTGTCACTGGACCGCGTTGCCGACGATATAGCCCGCCGCGCCGCCGATCAGGCCGGCGCCGACCACCGTGCCGAAACTGCCACCGGCCACCAGGCCGATGCCGCTGCCCAGGGCCGCGCCGGTCACCGCGCCCTTCTGGCCGGGTGACATGTTCTCGCAGCCGCCGAGCAAGCCCGTCGCAACGAGTAGCATAAGGATCTTGTTTCTCATCATCTCACTCTCCCGCTACATGGCCCATCAGGGCGTCACATCCGCTTTCTCCCAACCCGTCTCCGGGTTGAAGCTGGCGATCGCCGGCGCCAGCAGACGCGTCTCGGGTCCGAGATCACGCTGATAGACGACGCCGTCGTGGTTGACCATGAAGGTCATGATGCCGGTCTCTCCATAGTGGCCCGGCCAGGCGATGGCGGCGAAGCTCAGCATGCGGCCGTTCACCAGATAGCTGAGCGCGCCGCCCGGCGCCGCCGGTCCCTGGGCGTAGAGCAGGCGGAAATTGTAGCCATAATGGCCGCCCGGGGCGATGCCGTCGTCCTGTGCGTTGGCGACTTGCTCGCCCAGCGGACTTTGGGGCTCGCCGGGAGCGGCCGGCCAGTAGAGGCCGTCCTTCTTTCCCGGCAGGCTTTTCAGACGGCGGGCATAGACCGGCGAGCCGGTCTTCATCGGATCCATTTCGGCATATTCGCGCTGGGCGTCGACGATGGCGAGCAGGGTCTGGATGGCGCCCAGCTCGTCGCGGCCGATCTCGCGCGCGCCCAGCTCGTCGATGCCGGCGTCGGAATCGAAGCGCCAGTCCGTGCCGTCCTTGACGATGGGAATCGGCAACGTCCAGCCGGTCGTGCCGACCTCGACGACGGCCTTGTCGCCGTCGATGTTGACCTTGTGGCTGGCGTCCCAGGCCGCGAGATAGAGTGTGCGCTCGCGGCCGAAATCGCGCTCGCGATTGGGCACGAAGACGCGCCACCACTCGCCCAGCATGGCCGCGATCGCCTTGTCGTCGTCCTTGCGCACCGCTTCGGTGAGCGCCGCAGCCGCCGCATCGGCCGTCGGAAAGCCCTGTGTCTTGTCCTGCTGCGCCGCCGCGCGGCCAGCGATGGC
Organism: Alphaproteobacteria bacterium; assembly: GCA_013290035.1. GTDB lineage: Bacteria > Pseudomonadota > Alphaproteobacteria > Reyranellales > Reyranellaceae > Reyranella. The sequence goes on along the minus strand of JABCYT010000656.1, from coordinate 49 downwards.
CGCCACGAGGACGGGCGCCAGGAGGCCCCGCCGAAGCACCAATCGGAAG
>JABCYT010000655.1 GCA_013290035.1 Alphaproteobacteria bacterium | reverse complement strand
CCGGCGGCGTGCAAGCCGGCGGCGTGTATCGCGTGGGCTTTCCGCGCACCGACCTCAAAGTGTCGCTCGACGGCCTGGCACTCCGGCCAGGCTTTGCGCTGGGCGGCTGGGTGGCGTTCCAGCCGATGGGCGCCGAGGCCATGGTGATGGGCGACCTCGTGCTGACGCAGGACGAGGTGGCTCCGGTCATGCGCAAGCTCGAGCAAGGCGGCATCGAGATCAGCGCGCTGCACAACCACCTGCTGCGCGCCGAGCCCATGACGCTCTACATGCACATCCAGGGCCATGGCGATCCGGTCAAGCTTGCAGGCGCGCTCCATGACGGCCTGGCGCTCAGCAAGACGCCGTTCGCGCCGCCGCCCGGCACATCGACGCCCGCCAACATCGACATGATCGGCATCGACCGCGTCATGGGATACTTCGGCCAGGATAGCGGCGGCATCTATCAGTTCGGCATCCCGCGCGCCCAGCCGATCACCGACCGGGGCATGGCCCTGCCGGGCCCCATGGGGGCGGCGATCGCCATCAATTTCCAGCCCACGGGCTTCGACACCGCCGCCATCACCGGCGACTTCGTGCTGCTCGCCAGCGAGGTCAACCCGGTGATCAAGGCCCTGCAGGCCAACGGCATCGAGATCACCGCCCTGCACAGCCACATGCTCGACGAGCAGCCGCGCGTCTTCTTCATGCATTTCTGGGCCAACGACGACGCGCGCAAGCTCGCCACGGGCCTGCGCGCCGCGCTCGACAAGGTAGACGTCAAGAAGCAGGGCGCCGGCCCGCGATAGCATCCATCGACAACGGCCCCGATCGCCGGGGAGGCGGCAATGAAGCGCGTGACGATGTTGGCGGTCCTGGTCGGCCTGCTGCTGCCGGCGGTGGGACGCGCCGAGGACCCGGCGCCCCTCGTGCTCGAGGCGAAGATTCCTCTCGGCGCCGTGGCGGGCCGTATCGACCACTTTGCCTTCGACCCCGATCGCCAGCTCCTGTTCGTGGCCGAACTCGGCAACGACAGCGTGGGCATCGTCGACCTGAATGCACGGCAGGTCCTGCACCGGATCACCGGACTCAGCGAGCCGCAGGGCGTTGCCTATCATCCGGCAACGAGCACGCTCTACGTCGCCAACGCCGGCGACGGATCGGTCCGCCTGTTCCAAGGTCCGGACTTCGCGCCGGCCGGCGGCATCGCGCTCGGCGACGATGCCGACAACATCCGTGTCGATTCCTGGCGCAACCGCATCGTGGTCGGCTACGGCAAGGGCGCCCTCGCAGTGATCGATCCAGCAAGCCGGAAGAAGACTTCCGATATGCCGCTCAAGGGTCATCCGGAGAGCTTCCAGTTCGACGAGGCAGGTTCCCGCATCTTCGTCAACGTGCCCGACGCCCGGCAGATCGCGGTTGTTGATGCGAGCTCCGGCCAACAGATTTCGACCCTGGACACGCCCGGCGCCAGTTCGAACTTTCCAATGGCCGTCGACCCCGACGAGCATCGACTGTTGGTAGTCCTCCGCAGCCCGGCCAAATTGATGGTCTTCGCGACGCCGACCGGCAAACTGGAACGGACCTTCGACACCTGCCGCGATGCCGACGACGTGTTCGTCGATTCAAGGCGGCGGCGGATCTATGTAAGCTGCGGCGAAGGCGTGATCGACATCCTCGCCCAAACCAGCAGCGGATACGAGCGAATCGGCCGCATTCCGACAGTCGTCGGCGCGCGCACCTCGCTGTTCGTGCCGACGAAGGACCGGCTCTATCTCGGCGTGCGGGCGAGTGGGACGGAGCCGGCGGCGATCTGGGTGTTCCGGCCGCACCCATGACCCGCAGGCAGCGGCATGCCGGGCTCGTGCTGTCGCCGGTCCTGGCCATGGCATGGTTCGGCGACGCCCTGGCGTATCGCCCCTTCGATGGTACCGACGCCGCCATTGCCGAGCCCGGCCAGGTCGAGATCGAACTGGGGCCCGCGCAGTACCTCCAAATAGGATCCGAGCGCACGCTGGTCGCCCCGACCGTGGTTTTCAACTATGGGCTTTCAGAGCGATGGGAGCTCGTGCTGCAAGGCGAGGCGCTGCACTCGTTGATGCAAGACTCCCCCAAGTCGAGCCTGGTCGGCAACGGTCTATTTCTCAAGAAAATCCTGCGCGAAGGCAGCTTGCAGGGCCAACCGGGCCCGAGCATCGCGACGGAATTCGGCTTCCTGCTGCCCAGCATCAATGACGACCCGACCAACAGCACCGGCGGCAGCGTTGCGGGAATCGTGTCGCAGCAATGGCCGTGGCTGACCGTCCATTTCAACGCCGCCCTCGCCATCACACACCAACAGACCGCGGATGCCTTTGTCGGGCTGATCCTCGAGGGTCCGCACGATTGGCCATTGCGACCCGTCGCGGAGGTCTTCTACGAGCGCGATTTCGGCGGCGTGACGACCAGGTCGGCGCTGGTCGGCGCGATCTGGCAGGTCCGTGACAACATCGCCTTCGACGTCGGCCTGCGCGGCGCACAGCTCAACGACCAGCCGGTGCGTGAAGTCCGCTTCGGTGTGACGTTCGGCTTTCCGGTCCGATGAGGCCGCTACATTTTCGGCGGCCAGTTGTGCGTTTCGCCCTGGAGACTACGACACCAGGCGTAGAGCGCATCGTAGAGCACCAGGCCATGCTTCAGCATTTCATGGTCGTCGGTGAAGACATGACCAAGGCCGAGCGAGATCGCGAACAAGCCCGCCGATTGCGGCGTGAGATCGAGGCGCGACGTGTCAGCGCCTCGCACGATGTGGGCGAGCTGCTGCAGCGCCGGTTCGTCGAGTTTGTATTCCTGCAGAAAGGCGTCGAAGCTGCACTTCTCGCCGACGTGGGTGAACTTCACGCCGGGAATGTCGTAGGGAACCGCGCCGGTGCTCTCAGCCATCGCGACGACGCGATCGGCAGGCACGTAGAGGAACTCGGGTTCCTTGTCGATGAAGCGCGCGATCAGCCAAGGGCAAGCGATACGGTCGATCTTGGGGCGCTCGCGGGTGACCCATTTCATGGCCGTTCTCCTTTG
>JABCYT010000654.1 GCA_013290035.1 Alphaproteobacteria bacterium | reverse complement strand
GGAATCGTGGATGCAGGTCTTGCCCTCGATGGCGCGCTTCAGCTCGTCGGGCAGCGTCTCGTAGGCGGCATACATGTTCAGGAAGCCGGTGTTGCCGCCATCGGCCGGCACTTCCAGCGCATAGAGAAGGCTCGCGCGCGGCGGCATCGGATTGTAGGACATGTCGGTGTGCCAGACGAGCTCGTAGCTGCCGAGCCCGCCCACCGGCTTGCCGTCCTTCACGACGCTCGAGATCACCGCCACCCATTCCTGCGCCTCCTTGAGCAGGCCGGAATCCAGGCGGTCGAAATTCGCGGCGGCGACCGGCACGCGGTCGAGTTCGCCGAAGCGGGCGCTGAATTTCATCAGCATGGGATCGTCGAGCTTCTGGCCGGAGAAGCGCAGCACCAGATGCTCGGCCCACGCCTGGGCGATGCGGCCGAAGGTGGCGTCGCTCAGCGGCTTCGACAGGTCGACGCCGTGCACGTCGGCGGCCAGTGCGCCGCCGGTCGGCTGGATCCAGACTTCGCGACTGTGCTCGCTCATGGGCTGCCTCCCGATTCGAAATAGTGTGGCACGAATCGGCTGTTGTTGTGAGTGATGCGCCGCTCGTCCTCTCGCATGCCGATGCCGGCCGGGAGGCCCGCGATCACCCATGAACCCACGACCGCGTGATTGCCGTCGAACACCGGCAGCGGCTGGTAGGCCTGCCAGACATAGCCTTCGCTGCCATAGTCTCCCGCCGCGGTGTCGAACAGGCCCGGGCCGACGATGGTGACGTTGTGGCCCTCGCGGCCGAATATCGGCTTCTTCACGAAGGCACTGCCGAGGTCGGGGTGCTCGGTGTCGAAGGCCGGCAGCAGGTTGGCGTGGCCCGGAAAGCCCTCCCACAGGAGCGGCAGCAGCATCTTGTTCGACAGGATCATCTTCCAGGCGGGCTCGATGAATGCCGTGGTGTCGGTGAGCACATGGGTGCCGAATTCCTCGCGCACCATCCATTCCCAGGGATAGAGCTTGCTCATCACCTGGATCGGCATCCCGTCGGTGTCGGTGAAGCGCCGCCCGTTCCAGCCGACCTGCGGCACGGCGATCGGCTTGCCGGCGAGGCCGGCCTGCAGCGCGGTGTCGCGCAGATATTCCGAGGTCGCGAGGTCCTCGGGATGGTCCTCGAAACGCGCGAAGTGCACCAGGGCTTCCGGCGGCAACCTGGCCAGGACGCCGCGCCACGCGTCGATCAGCTTCTCGTGGATGGAATTGAACTGGTCGGCCTGGGGCTTGGTGTCCTTCAGCCAGTACCATTGCACGACGGCCGCCTCGTAGAGGGCGGTCGGCGTGTCGGCATTGTATTCCAGCAGCTTGGGCGGGCCTTTGCCGTCGTAGGCGAGGTCGAAGCGGCCGCAGATCGTCGGATCGGCGCGCCGCCAGACTTGCTCGATATAGTCGCCCCAGGCCGGCGGGATGCACATACGTTCCCAGAGCCTGTTGGCGACCACGTACTCGACCGCCTTGAGGCAAAGGCCGTGCAGCGCCGCGGTCGCCGCTTCCAGCGTGTCGATCTCGTCGGACGCGAAGGCGTAACAGGCCTGCTCGGTCCAGTAGGCCTTGCCCTCCAGCATGGAGTAGCCGAAGCCCAGTCGTTCGAGCTTCTGCCGCCAGCCCGGCCGCGGCGCGATCGGTTCACGGCGCATGGTTCAGGCCGCGTCTAGCCGTGCATGGTCAAGCCGCCCGACACGCTGATCGTCTGGCCGGTGATGAAGGCGGCGTCATCGCTCGCCAGGAAGCAGACCGCGCCGGGGATATCCTCGGGCTGGCCGACCCGCTTCATCGGGATGGCGCCAACCAGGGCCGCGCGCACCTTCTGGCCGCGCTCATCGTCGCCGGCGACGGCCGCCAGCAGCGGCGTGTCGGTGGGGCCGGGACAGACGGCGTTGAGGGTGATGCCGCGGCGCGCGACCTCGCGCGCCACCGTCTTGGTGAAGGCGATGATGCCGCCCTTGCAGGCCGAGTAGACCGCCTCCTGCGACGAGCCGACCCGCCCTGCGTCCGAGGCGATGTTGACGATGCGGCCCTGGCCGCGCGCCACCATGCCCTTCAGCACGAAGTGGCTCATGTTGAGCGGGCCGCGCAGATTGATGGCGATGAGCTGGTCCCAGAGATCGGGCGTGGTGTCGACGAAGTTGGCGAAGCGGTCCCAGCCCGCATTGTTCACCAGCACGTCGGTCGGGCCCATCTCGGTCTCGAAGTGCAGGATGGCGCTGCCGACGGCGTCGTAGTCGGCGATGTCGACGCCCGACACGAAAGCCTTGCCGCCGTCGTTCCTGATGGTCTCGGCGACCTTGTTGGCGCCGTCGAGATTCTTGTCGAACACGCCGACCTTGGCGCCGTAGCCCGCGAAGCGCCGGCAGATGGCGCCGCCGATGGCGCCACCGCCGCCGGTGACGATGACGTTCTTGCCGTCCAATCCACGCATGATGCGCTCCTTCAGAGGGGCGAATAGGGGTCGAACTTGGGCTTGCGCTTCTCGAGGTGCGAGGCGAGGCCCTCCTTCACCTCGGGTCCCATGAAGCCCAGCATCTCGAGCGCCGTCGAGGCGTCGAACGATGGCCCCATCATGCGCAGCCAGTTGTTGAGCGCGTACTTGGTGAAGCGGATCGAGGTCTGGGCGCCCTCGGCGAGCTTGGTCGCGACCTCGAGGCCCTTGGCTTCGAGCTGATCGTCCTCGACGCACAGCGAGACCAGGCCGATGCGCTCGGCCTCCTCGCCGTCGACCGCCTCGCAGAGCAGCAGGTAGTACTTGGCCTTGGCCATGCCGCAGAGCAGCGGCCACACGATCACGGCATGGTCGCCGGCGGCGACGCCGAGCCGGGTGTGGCCGTCGATGATCTTGGCTTTCTTGGAGGCAATCGAGACGTCGGCCAGGATGCCCGCGACCAGGCCGGCGCCGACGGCGGGACCGCGCATGGTGCTGACGATCGGCTTGGAGCAGTTGATGACGTTGTAGACGATGTCGCGCGCCTCCTTCCAGGTGCGCAGCAGCGCGTTGTAGTCCTTGATGTTCTTTT
>JABCYT010000653.1 GCA_013290035.1 Alphaproteobacteria bacterium | reverse complement strand
ATCGGTTTCTTTCTGGTGATACACTTGTTTCACAGGCAACATAGCTATGTTTCAAAGGAATGCAAGGGAAAAAGATACAGATGTTGCACAAACTAGATGTAGCATGATACGGATGAACTATGACGACTAATGAGACTTTGCAGGCCCCGCCGTGGCTGCTGCTGATCCACCAGCTGCCGGCCAAGCCGGCCTATGCACGGGTCAAGGTCTGGCGCCGCCTGCAGGCGTTGGGTGCGGTCACCGTGAAGGGCGCGGTCTATGCGCTGCCCGCCAACGCCGAGACACGTGAGGACTTCGCCTGGCTTGCCAAGGAGATCGTCGAGAGCGGTGGCGAAGCGATCGTCTGTGAGGCAGGCCTCGTCGACGGGCTGTCCGATCGCGAGCTGCAGACGCTGTTCGACGCTGCGCGCGACGAGGACTACCAGCGGATCGCGGCCGAAGCGCGCGAGGTGGCAAGCCGTCTCGGTGATGACTTGCCCGACAACGCACTGGCCGAGATCGCGAGCCAGACGGCGCGGTTGCGCAAGCAACTCGATACCGTCGTCGCCATCGACTTCTTCGGCGCCGACGAGCGCGAACCGGCGGAGGGCCTGGTGTCGGGCCTCGAGGCCCGCCTGCAACAGGAGGACAAGGCCGTGGCAGAACGAACGGACGCCGGACTTGGCGCGGCGAACGCGCCGGCCGGATTGAAGGGTCGCGTGTGGGTGACGCGGCAGGGCGTGCAGATCGACCGCATCGCCTCGGCCTGGCTGATCCGCCGCTTCGTCGACGACGGCGCGCGCTTCAAGTTCGTGCCGGGCACGGGCTATGCCGCGCTCCCGGGCGAGTTGCGCTTCGACATGTTCGAAGGCGAGTACACGCACCGTGGCGACCGCTGCACCTTCGAAGTGCTGCTGATGGAGGCCGGCCTCGACGATCCGGCGCTGGCCGCGATCGGCGAGATCATCCACGACATCGACCTCAAGGACGGCAAGTACGGTCGCGAAGAAGCGGCCGGCATCCGCAACCTGATCGCAGGCATCGCTTCCGCCCACAACGACGACAACCAGCGCCTGGAGCGCGGCGGCGCCGTTCTCGACGATCTCTACGGGTATTTTACGAGCAGGCGGCCCAGCAAATGAACGAGCAAACGAAAGACCATGGCGTTCCCTTCGGCGAAGCCATGAAAGTGTGGGCGCGGGTCGCGGCGCTCTCGTTCGGCGGCCCGGCGGGCCAGATCGCGGTGATGCATCGCATTGTCGTCGAGGAGAAGAGGTGGATCGGCGAGAACCGTTTCCTGCAGGCCCTCAATTATTGCACTTTGCTGCCCGGTCCCGAGGCACAGCAGCTTGCCATCTATATCGGCTGGCTGATGCACAAGACCAAGGGTGGGTTGTTCGCCGGGACGCTGTTCGTGTTGCCCGGCCTGATCGCCATCATGGCGCTTTCCTGGATCTACGTGCTGCTGGGCAAGCTCACGATCGTCGAAGGCCTGTTCTTCGGGCTGAAAGCCGCCGTCCTCGTCGTCGTAGTCGAGGCTGTGCTGCGCGTCGGCAAGCGCGCGCTCAGGAACAACGTCATGGTGGCGCTGGCGGCGATTTCGTTCGTCGCCATCTTCTTCTATGACGTGCCGTTCCCCGTCATCGTCTTTGGCGCCGGCATCGTCGGCTACCTTGCCGGGCGCGCCGGCCTGGAACCCTTCCTGGCCGGTGGCGGGCACGGCAAGGTCGGCGCCAAGCAAGTAGCCGACCGCGAGTCGCTGCTCGGCGAGGAAACGCCCGATCACGCCAGACCCAATCTCCGCTGGTCGCTCTCCATCGCCGCGGTGTTCCTCGCCCTCTGGCTGATACCGGTTGCGGCGCTCTATGTCGGCCTGGGCGGCGGCAACGTCTTCACCAAGATCGCCATCTTCTTCAGCCAGATGGCCGTGGTCACCTTCGGCGGCGCCTACGCCGTGCTGGCCTATGTGGCCCAGCAGGCAGTCGACCATTACCACTGGGTGACGGCCGGCGAGATGCTGGACGGGCTCGGCATGGCCGAGACGACGCCCGGTCCGCTGATCATGGTCACGCAGTTCGTGGGCTTTCTCGCCGCCTGGCGCGAGCCCGGCGCCATGCCGCCACTGCTGGCGGCGACACTGGGCGGCCTGCTCACCACCTGGGTCACCTTCACGCCCTGCTTCCTCTGGATCTTCTTCGGTGCGCCGTTCGTCGAGGGGCTGCGGTCGAACAAGGCCTTGGGTGCGGCGCTCGGCGCCATCACCGCCGCTGTCGTGGGCGTGATCCTGAACCTTGCGGTATGGTTCGGCCTGCACGTGCTGTTCGCCAGGATCGTGCCGATGCATTTCCTCGGCGCCACTGTCGGCGTGCCCGTGCTTTCATCGGTCGATGTGCCGTCGCTGGTCCTGGCGATCGCGGCGGCCATCGCCATCTTCCGCTTCAAGGTCGGCATGATTGCCGTGCTGCTCGGGAGTGCGCTTGTCGGCATGGCCTATTACCTCGTCGTCGGATCGACCTGATTCCGGGCCCGATGACTGCTAGGCTGCGGAAGGCGCTTTTCCATATCTGAGCGGAGTGAATTTGACCCAAGCTGCGCCAGCCAAGAACGCCCCGCGCATCGATCCGCGGGCAGGACACTTGCCGTCGGCTGGGCAACTCGTCGACATCGCCAAGCTCATCGACGCCTACTACACAAGGCGCCCCGATTCGCGGATTCCAGCGGAGCGAGTGGCCTTCGGGACGTCGGGACATCGCGGTTCGGCGTTCGACAGCACATTCAATGAGGCGCATGTACTGGCGATCACCCAGGCCATTTGTCTATATCGCCGGCAAGCGGGCATCTCCGGACCGCTGTTCATCGGCTTCGATACGCATGCCCTGTCCCGGCCCGCCTTCGAAAGCGCACTGGAGGTTCTGGCGGCGAACGGCGTCGACATCCTGATATCGAAGGGCGGCGAATACACGCCAACGCCGGCGATCTCCCAGGCGATCCTCGTCCATAATCGCGGCCGCGAGGAAGGGCAGGCCGACGGCATCGTCATCACGCCGTCGCACAATCCACCC
>JABCYT010000652.1 GCA_013290035.1 Alphaproteobacteria bacterium | reverse complement strand
GATTGCCGCGCACGAGAAGCTCGACCTTGGTGCCATTGGCAGAAAGAGCGCGTTCGAGGTAGCCCATGGCGATAGCGCGGCCGAGCGAGGGCGAGAAGCCGCCCGACGTCACTTTGCCGACGATCTTGCCGCCCATCGCGATCTCCGCGCCCTCGCGCGCGATCGTCTTGCCTTCAGGCAGAAGTCCGACCCGCTTGCGCGGCGCACCTTCGGCGATCTGCTTCTGAATGGTCGAGGCACCGGGAAAGCCGCCGTGGCTGCGGCGCTCCTTGCCGATGCTCCACAGCAGGTTCGCCTCGATGGGCGTGGTCGAGGTGTCGATGTCGTGGCCGTAGAGGCAGAGACCGGCTTCGAGGCGCAGCGAATCGCGCGCGCCCAGGCCGATCGGCTTCACCTCCGGCTGGGCCAAGAGCCTGCGCGCGATGGCGTCGGCGGCATCGGCCGGCGTCGAGATCTCGAAGCCGTCGCAGCCGGTGTAGCCCGAACGCGTGACGTAGCAGCGTGCGCCGTCGATAACGACGAAAGCACCGGTCATGAATTTGAGGCCGGCGACCTGCGGCGCGAGTCGCGCCAGCGCCTGCGCGGCCAGCGGGCCCTGCAAGGCCAAGAGCCCGCGCGCGAACATCGGCTCGATCTCGCAGGCCGCCGACAGATGCTTCTGCAGATGCGCCAGGTCGGGGTCCTTGCAGGCGGCGTTGACCACCAACAGGAGATGATCGCCCGTGCTTGTCACCATGAGATCGTCGAGGATGCCGCCCTGATCGTTGGTGAACTGCGTGTAGCGCTGCTGGCCGGGCTGCAGGCCCGCGATGTCGGCCGGCACCAGGGTCTCGAGCGCCTTGGCCGCGTTGTGGCCGGGCCTGGCGGTGAGCCGCACCTGGCCCATGTGCGAGACGTCGAACAGGCCGGCCGCCGTTCGGGTCTGGGCGTGCTCGGCCAAAATGCCGGTGGGGTATTGCACCGGCATCTCGTAGCCGGCGAAAGGCACGATGCGCGCACCTAGTTCGCGATGCAGCGCGTAGAGCGGCGTGCGCTTGAGAGAGCCGGCAGGATTGTCGTTCAAAAAGGTCTCCCTCAGAGTCGCAGATCCCGACGCAAAGACTGCGCCGCTTGCGACCCCCTCTGTCCGGAGACCTGAAAGATTCGCCGGATGCTGCCGGCTTACTTCGTCGGTGGGCGCACGCCAGATCGGGCGCACGCCACTTTCCAGAGACCCATCCTCCTGCGGTCCGTTTGCCTGAGAGTTTCCGGGGCCGGTTGCTCCTTCGGCGCCGCCTCCTCCTTGTCCAAGAAGCGAGGCGGTCTCTCCCACAGGGATCGTCTGGGTGCGCCGACCATAGGGACTGCCCCCCGCCCCGTCTACGAGGAAAAGCCCGGGAAATGGGCCTATTTCGTTTCTTCTTGCAATTGAGTGATTACTCACTTATATGATGAGCGTCCGCTCACTTATGGAGGTTCCGATGTTCATCCGCCGTGTCTTCACCGTCTTCCTCGAGGTGCAGAGCGAGGCAGAGCCGCACCGCGTCTCCCTCGCCGACGGCACCTCCAGCTTCACCCTCGACTGGCGCTGGTTCTGCGAGCCTGTGGAGGAGGCGACTTTGCCAAGTGAGCGCTCCCTCATAGACTGGCCGTCATGGGCAAGGCCGAAGACACCAAGGCGCGGGTCGAGCGTGCCGCGCTGACCCTGTTCGTGGCGCGCGGCGTGGCCGAGACCACGACCAAGGAAATCGCCATGGCGGCGTCGATCGCCGAGGGCACGATCTACCGCTATTTCCCGAGCAAGGAGCGGCTGGCGTTGGATCTCTTCCTGCGCCACCACCGCGCGCTGGCCGAGGCGCTGAGCGAAGCGCAGCGGCCGGCCAAGGCCCTGCGCGCCAAGATCGACGCCATCGTCGGCTGCTACTGCGACTGGGCGGACCGCGACTGGACCTTGTTCGCCTATCACCTGCTCAACCAGCATTCCTTCCTGGTCCAGGTGCCCGACGACACGCCCAATCCGGTGAATGTCGTGCGCGAGGTGATCGCCCAGGCAATGAAGGCGGGCGAAATCCCCCGGCGCAACGTCGACCTCGCCGCCGCCGCGGCCATCGGCGTCGTGCTGCAGGCCGCCACCTACAAGGTCTATGGCCGCTTCACCGGTGGGTTGTCGGTCCATCGCCGCTTCTTCGCCGATGCGGCGTGGGCGGTACTGGCCGTGAGGGAGAGATGACCGCCAAAGGGCGCATCATTGTCCTGGCGTCGTGCCGACATAGACGAAGGCGTCGAGCCCCGACTTCAGCCGGATGGCGATGCGCTTGTAGGCCGACACCTCGTAGGCGTCGGCCGCGGCGAGTTCGGCAGGCGTGAGGGCGAAGGCCACCCCTCCGACCTCGTCGGCCGGATTGCCGGTAGGCAGCGCGATGAGATGGTGAGTCTTGCCGCTGGTCGCGATCACGTCTGCATCGGTGATCTCGAGCGGCGACGTCGAATAGCCCGGGAGCGCATCCGCGCGGCCTTCGAGGCGACGGCCGAAGGTGGCGAGCTGGACGCCTTCTTGCTGCAGCGTGCCGTAGGAGAAGAGCCAGACCCTGTCGGTCATCCCTTCCCGGCCAATTCGGTCTCCTTCGCCAGCGTCGTGAACGCCTGGGCGAAGGCCTCGCGCGAGCCGGCAAGGCCGGTTTCGTTGAAGATGTCGGCGGTGAGCGATTGCACCGAGGCCTCGTCGATCCGCACGCCGTTGTTGGTGAGGAACGCCCGCGCCGCCGTCACCGCCTCGTCCATGGCGCCGCCCGCCTTGTAGAGGCGGTAATAGTCGGGATGGCCGCCGCGGCCCAGCGCCTCGGCGATGACGTCGGTGAAGTTCACGACCTTGAGCGGATAGATCGCCTCGGCGCCGGCCAGCGCGCGGTGGCAGGAATGGTACATGGTGACGATGGTGTCGGCGCCAGCAGCGACAGCGCCTTCGGCCAGCCGGCGATGGATCGTCTGCTCGCGTTCCTTGAACTTGGCGGCCTGGCCGCCGCAGGCATAGGAGAAGCCGGAATCCTGTTCGAGTTCGAGCAATTCGAG
>JABCYT010000651.1 GCA_013290035.1 Alphaproteobacteria bacterium | reverse complement strand
GAAAGCGAGGTTGGCGTCGGCAGCACCTTCACTGTTCGTTTGCCGTTGGGCACGGACCATCTTCCCGCCGACCGCGTACGGGCCGGCCGTCAGTACATCCCGGCCGGCGGTCGGGCGCAGGCCTATGTGCAGGAGGCGACGAGCTGGCTGGGCGACCAGAACCTCGCCGCCGACGCGCCGACAGCGTCTGGACCGCAGGACCTGATCGAGCTGCCGCAGCAGGGCGGGAACCATCTCGTCCTGCTGGTCGATGACAATCTCGACATGCGCCTCTATGTCGAGCGCTTGCTGCGCGCCGCCGGCTACCGGGTCGAAACCGCCGCTGATGGCGAGGCGGCGCTGGCCGCAATTCGCGCCCTGAAGCCGGATCTCGTGCTGTCCGATGTCATGATGCCGCGCCTCGACGGCTTCGGCCTTCTCGCGGCGATGCGCGGTGACGATGCGATCAAGGACACGCCCATCATCCTGCTGTCCGCCCGTGCCGGCGAGGGGGCGAAGGTGGGCGGACTGCGCGCCGGCGCCGACGACTATCTCATCAAGCCGTTCTCCGCCCGCGAATTGCTGGCGAGGATCGAGACCAATCTTCGCCTGGCGAACATGCGCCGGGAGACGGGGCGGCTTCTCAAGGAAGAAACCCAGATCCTCGAGCTGCTCAACGAGGTCGGCACCGCGGTGTCGGCGGAGATCGAACTCGAGCGGGCCGTCCAGATCGTTACCGATGCGGCGACGCGGCTGTCGGGCGCGGCCTTCGGATCGTTCTTCTACAATGTCGCCGGCGAGGAGGGCGGGCCCTACACGCTCTATGCCTTGTCCGGCGCGCCGCGCGAGGCCTTCGCCAGCACCGCAGCGTTCGCACCGACCTTCAGGGACGAAGGCATCGTTCGTTCGCCCGACATCGCCAGGGATCCGCGCTTCGGCAAGAACAAGCCCCATTACGGCATGCCCGAGGGTCATCTGCCGGTGCGCAGCTACCTCGCGGCGCCGGTGGTCTCGCGTACCGGCGAGGTTCTGGGAGGGCTGTTCTTCGGCCATCCCCAGCCCGGCGTTTTCGACGAGCGGGCCGAGCGTGTCGTGGCCGCCATCGCCGTGCAGGCCGCGATCGCGATCGACAAGGCCAAGCTCTATCGCGCCGCGCAGGATGAGATTGAGCGTCGGCGGCGCATCGAAGAGACGTTGCGGCTGAACGAGCAGAGCCTCGAAAGCAAGGTCGACGAACGCACGGCGGAGCTGGCGGCGGCCAATGCGCGGCTGGTCCAGGAGGCGGCCGAGCGCGAACGCGCCGAGCGGCGCTTCCAGCATCTCGTCCAGGGCGTGCGGGACTACGCCTTGTTCATGCTCGACCCCGACGGCATCGTCACCAACTGGAACGCCGGCGCCGAGCGCATCAAGGGTTACCTCGCATCGGAGATCGTCGGCCAGCATTTCTCGCGTTTCTATGTCGACGCCGATCGAGCGGCCGGCATACCGGCGCGCGCCCTCGCGACGGCCGCGCGCGAGGGCACGTTCCAAGCCGAGGGCGTGCGCATGCGCAAGGACGGCTCGGAGTTCTGGGCCAGCGTCGTCATCAATCCGATCCGCGACGAGGACGGCGCCCTGCTGGGCTTCGCCAAGATCACGCGCGACATCACCGAACGACGGCAGGCCGCGCAGGCGCTGCAGCGGGCGCAGGAGCAGCTTGCCCAGGCGCAGAAGATGGAGGGAATCGGCCAGCTCACCGGCGGCGTGGCGCACGACTTCAACAATCTCCTGACCGTCATCATCGGCAACCTGGAATCCCTGCAGCGCGGGCTCCAGGTGCCTGCGCCCGATGGCGACCGCCTGGCCCGCTCGGTGGAAAACGCCATGCGCGGCGCGCAACGGGCGGCCTCGCTCACCCAGCGGCTGCTCGCCTTCTCGCGCCGTCAGCCGCTCGATCCCAAGCCGGTCGATGCCGGACGCCTCGTCATCGGCATGTCCGAACTGCTGCGCCGCACGCTCGGCGAGCAGGTCGCCATCGAAACGGTGCTGGCCGGCGGGCTGTGGCGGGTGCTTGCCGATCCCAACCAGCTCGAGATCGGCATCCTCAATCTCGCCGTCAATGCGCGGGACGCCATGCCGAAGGGCGGCAAGCTCACCATCGAGACCGCCAACGCCCATCTCGACGAGGCGTATGCCGCGGCGCAGACCGAGGTTGTGCCGGGCCAGTACGTGGTGATCTCCATATCCGACACCGGTTCGGGCATGACCAAGGAGGTTCAGGCCCGCGCTTTCGAGCCCTTCTATACGACCAAGGATATTGGTCACGGCACCGGGCTGGGGCTGAGCCAGGTCTATGGCTTCGTCAAGCAATCCGGCGGCCACGTGAAGATCTATAGCGAGGTCGGGTCGGGCACGACGGTGAAGCTCTACCTGCCGCGGCTGCTGTCGGAAGAGGGCAGCGTTGCCTTGCCGGACATGGCGGCACCTGTGCCGCGCAGCGCAGGCGCCCAGACCATCCTCGTCGTCGAGGACGACGACGACGTGCGGGCCAACACGACCGGCATCGTGCGCGAGCTGGGCTACACGGTGCTCGAGGCTCCGCTCGCCGCGACGGCGCTGCATCTGCTCAAGCGCCACCCCGAGATCAAGTTGCTGTTCACCGATATCGGCCTGCCCGGCGGCATGAACGGTCGCCAGCTCGCCGACGCGGCGCGCAAGGTCCGGCCCACCCTCAAGGTACTGTTCACTACCGGCTATGCCCGCAATGCCATCGTACATGACGGCCGGCTCGATCCCGGGGTCGTGCTCATCCCCAAGCCTTTCACCTATGCCGCCGTCGCCGCGAAGCTCGCCGATATCCTCGACGACCCGACGGGCCCGCCCCGCATCCTGCTGGTCGAGGACGAAGTGCTGGTCCGCATGGTCGCCACCGAGCAACTCGAGGACCTCGGCTACCGCGTCGAGACCGCCGGATCGGCGACCGAAGCGATGAACAAGGTCAAGCTGATGGAAGGCGACATCGCTCTCGCGATCGTCGACATCGGCTTGCCGGGCATCAAGGGTGACGTGCTGGTGGGCGAGTTGCGCGCCCG
>JABCYT010000650.1 GCA_013290035.1 Alphaproteobacteria bacterium | reverse complement strand
GTTTACCCCGAGCGAAGTCGAGGGGCGCTCCGGTCGAGACGACGGAGATTCGCCGGCGAGCTCCGATTCGATGAAGCGGACGGCGTCGCCCACGGTCACGAGGCGCGCCGCGACACGGTTGGGAATCTCGATGTCGAACCTCTCCTCGCACGACATGAAGATCTCGACGGCGTCGAGGCTGTCGGCGCCCAGGTCCTCGGCCAGCCGGGCATCGTCGGCGATCCGCGCTTCGTCGATGCCGAGGTGAAAGGCGAGGATATCCCGCACGGCTGCCGCAACGTCGTTCATCAAACGCTCCTCAGGGAGGCACCCACAGAGGTGATACGCAACGGGCGCGCCGCTCGTGCCCGCCGCGATGCGTGTTCGAGGAATGTGGCGAATGCCGGCGAGAGCGTGACGCTTCCGCCACACGACCCTGTCACAGGGCCGCCGACCGTCAGCGTGAGCGGGTCCAGTTCATCGTCTTGCAGACGATGCCGGAGAGGACGCAGCCCTGCGTGGTCATCGCATCCTGGCCGACCGAGATCAGCAGCGAGTATTTCAGCCCGCGCTTTTCGTCGAAGGCCTCGCCGGCCAGCCGGACGGGGTCGCGCGGCTGCAGGGTCATGACCAGCCTGTCGCCGACCGCCTCGCCCTTGCTCGGGTCCCTGATCCAGGTGTTGACCGCGCAGAACCGCTCGCCGCACGGCTCGACGGAGATACGCGAGGCGCCGTCGGTGCGCATCCAGGCGCCCGTGATGCTGGCGACGCTGACCGCGCCGGCATCGGCGCCGGCCACCAGAACGGCGGTGCCGGCCAAAACGATCGTCACTGCAAGAACACGAAGGGTTTGCATCTGCCACCTCGGAAGCGGTGGCATGTGCGCCAGACGCCTGTTGAAGGTCAACCCACAGACCCTGCGCCGGGTTGCCGCGCCCGGCCCATTTTCGTTAGAGCGTCTTGCCGGACCGCGGGCCTCCAGGCCCGCCTCATGGGCTTTGATGACGGCGTACATATGAGTATGAGCGGGCCTGGAGGCCCGCGGTCCGGCAAGACATGAGGTGCCCTAGACAATCAACGGCACCCGCCCGCTGAAGCCCAATGCCTGCTCCAGCAGCAGCGCCGCGCCCAGCAGCCCGGCATCGCCCTGCGGACGGCCGACCAGCTGGAGGCCAACCGGCAGCCCCTCCTCGGTCAGCCCGCAGGGCAGCGAGATCGCCGGGCAGCCGGTGAGGGTGATGACGAAGGTCAGGAACATCCAGTCGATGTAGGTCGTGAGCGTCTCGCCGGCGATCTCGGTGGGGAAGCGCTGCTCCACCGGGAAGGGTGCCACGGCCACGGTCGGGCAGGCCAGCAGGTCATGGTCGTCGAAGAAGCGCGCCACGCGGTGGAACAGGGCATGGCGGTCGCGTTGCGCGCGGATGATCTCGGCGGCGCCGAGCTGCTGGCCCTTCTCGATGTTCCACACGATGTCCGGGCTGATGCGCGCGCGCTCGCGCGGCAGCAGGTCGCCGCGCACGTCGGCGAACAGGAGCGCGCGCAGCACCTGGAAGCTGTCGATGGCGCCCGCGAAATCCGGCGCCGTCTCCTCGACCGCCGTGCCCATGTCGGTGAAGCGGAGCGCGGCGGCGCGGCTGAGGGCGGCGACCTCGGGGTCGATGCGGCGCAGCCCGAGATTGCTGCTGAAGCCGATGCGCCGGGGCGGCCGGGCGCGCCGCAGCGCCGCCTGGAAGCCATCGGCGGGGCCGGGGCGGGACAGCGGATCGTGCGGCGAGGGCTCTGCCATCGCGTCCAGCATGAGCGCCAGGTCGGGCACGCTGCGCGCCATCGGGCCGTCGACCCACAGGCTGTCGAAGGCCGGCAGCCCGTCGCCGCGCGGCACCAGCCCGGGGCTCGGCCGCAGCCCGACGACGCCGCAGAAGCTGGCGGGGATGCGCAGCGAGCCGCCCAGGCAGGAGCCGTTGGCCAGCCAGACCTCGCCCGCCGCCAGCGCCGCCGCCGCGCCGCCCGAGGAGCCGCCGGCGGTGCGGCCGAGGTTCCACGGGTTGCGGGTGATGCCCCACAGCGGGTTGAAGGTGTGGCTGCCGGCGAACTCGGGCACGTTGGACTTGGCGAGCGGAATGGCGCCGTTGCCGCGCAGGGTCGCGATCGTGCGATCGTCGGCGACGGCGCGGTTGTCGGCATAGATCGGCGAGCCGTTGGTCGTGAGCTGGCCCGCGACGTCGTTATAGTCCTTCACCGCCATCGGCAGCCCGGCCAGCCAGCCCGGATGGTCGCGCTGTTCGCGCGGGAAGCGCCTGGCCTCGTCGCGCGCCACGTCGAGGAAGCGGATCGGCAGGGCGTTGACCTTGGGCTCCACGGCCTCGATCCGCGCCGCCGCCGCGTCGACCAGCTCGAGCGGCGAGAGCTCGCGCCGCCGTAGCCTCACCACCGCCTCGCTCGCGCCGAGGCGCCATAGTTCCGTCACGGCCGCATCTCCTCCCGATCGGACGTCGATCTATGGCGGCGATCGTCCTCCCGGTCCATGGCCGCCCGAAAACGCGGGGAGGTGACTACTTATTCCGTCATCCCGAGCGAAGCCGCCCAAGGGGCGGCGTAGTCGAGGGACCTGTTCTTGTCGCCGCGGCAACAGAGCAGGTCCCTCCACTGCGCCTCGCTGCGCTCGGCTCCGGTCGGGATGACGGAGTTTTTGATCCATGACGGGCCCTCACTCGGGAAGGCCGGCCTGCACGAGATGCTCGCCGAACAGCCGGCGCTGGTCGGGATCCTTGAAGGCATGGCCCGCGGCGAACTGGCGGGCGCTGAACTTGGGATTGAGGCGCAGCAGGTCGCGGGCGACCTGGTGCGCCTCCTCGATCTGGCCGCTCGCCGCCAGGCTCGCCGCGAGGAAGCGCAGGTTGCCGACGAAGCGCGGATTGTGCCGCATCGAGCGGCGCCCCCACAGGACGGCGTCGGCATAGTCGCCGGCGGCGTAGCTCGACAGCGCGACCAGCCCGTAGCTGAAGAAGACGTGCGCATCGTGCGGCGACAGGCGCAGGCCGATATCGACCCTGCGGCGCGCTTCGCGGGTCTCA
>JABCYT010000649.1 GCA_013290035.1 Alphaproteobacteria bacterium | reverse complement strand
AGAGCGCGGCAGCGCCGAAGATCGGCCCGACAAAGGAGTAGATGCCGCCCAGCAGCACCATGATCAGCACCTGCGCCGATTCGGTCCAGAAGGCGTTCTCGATGTACATGCCGCGGTGGTACAGCCCGAACAGCGCGCCGGCGAGGCCGCCGAACGTGCCGGCCACGGTGAAGGCAGCCCAGCGCATGCGGCGCGTGTCGACGCCGATGAAGCCGGCCCGCACGCCGTTCTCGCGCACCGCCACCAGGGTCAGCCCGAACGCCGAATGGCAGATCACCCAGAGCGCCGCCACGCCCACTGCAACCGTCGCCAGCGTGAAGTAGAAGGTGCCGACGTAGTGGTCCAGCATCGCCGGCAGCTTGATCCCGGTGAAGCCGTCGTCGCCGCCGGTAACCTCCTTCCACTTGAAGGCGACGCCCCACACCAGCATGGCGAAGGCGAGCGTCAGCATGGCGAAATAGATCTGCGTCAGCCGCACGCAGAAATACCCGACGCCCGCTGCCACCAGTCCCGCCAGCACCACCGCCGCCGGCAGGCTCGCCGCCAGCGGCCAGTCGTAGGTGGTGAGCAGGATGGCGCAGGCGTAGCCGCCGATGGCGAAATAGGCGGCGTGGCCGAACGAGATGTTGCCGGTGAAGCCGATCAGCACGTTGAGGCTGAGCGCGAACAGGGCGTAGATCAGCACTTCGGTCGCGAGGTCGATGGCGTAGCGGCTGCCGGCCAGCGGCAGCAGCGCCAGCAGCAGGACGATGATCGCCGAGGCGACCAGATGGCGGCGCTGCGGCATGGTCAATGGCTCGTCTCGGGTCGGCCGAGCAGGCCCCACGGCCGGACGATCAGCACCACCAGCATCAGCACATAGGGCAGCACGTCCTGCCAGTTGGGTGCCCACACCGTGCCGAACTGCACGACGAAGCCGAAGGCGAGCGCGCCCAGGAAGCTGCCCCACATGTTGCCCAGCCCGCCGATGATGACGATGATGAAGCACTCGTTGATGATGGTGGCGTCCATGCCCGGCACCAGCGCGACGCGCGGGGCGGCAAGGGCGCCGCCGACGCCGGCCAGCGCCGAGCCGATGGTGAACACCGCCGCGTAGACCATCGGCACGTTGACGCCGAGCGCCGCCAGCATTTCTCGGTCCTGGGTCGCAGCGCGCACGATGCGGCCCCAGCGCGTGCGGTCGACCAGCAGCCACATGGCGACCGCGATCAGCGGCCCGACCACGCAGAGGAAGAGCTGGTACTGCGGCAGGACGACGAAGCCCAGGTTGACCGCGCCGCCCAGCCCCGGCGGGTAGCCGACCGAGTACTGGTCGGTGCCCCAGATCATCTTGGCGGCGTCGCTCATCAGCAGCACCAGCGCGAAGGTGAACAGGAGCTGCATCAGGTGTTCCTTGTCGTAGAGGTGCCTGAGCAGCAACCGTTCGATCACCAGTGCGATGATCGCCAGGCCCGCGGCCGATGCCAGCACGCCGACGAAGAAGGGCGCACCCCAGGTCTTGGCGACGGTGAAGACGATGTAGGCCCCGAACATGTAGAACATGCCGTGCGCGAAATTGATGACCCGCAGCACGCCGAAGATCAGGTTGAGGCCGGAGGCAATGATGAACATGTTCATGGCCAGCGCCAGGCCATAGAACGCATTCAGCGTGAACATCGTGAGGGTCATTGACGACACCGCCTCCCGTCATCCCGAGCGAAGCGGCCCGAAGGGCCGCGCAGTCGAGGGACCTGTTCTTGTTGTTCCGCCGACAAGAAAAGATCCCTCGGCTTCGCCCGGGATGACGACTTCGCCCGTCCTGTCGGACGGCGAAGCCGTCACTTCGGCTGGATGTACTCCACCGGCTCCATCATGCGGTAGGCGCGGTCGGGCTTCTTGACCATCGGCCCCCAGAACTGCCCGATGTTGGCCTGATGGCTCTTCGGATCGATGGTGAGCGGCCCCACCGGCGTGTTGATCGTGAGCCCCTCGAGCGCGGCCGCGACCTTGTCGGCGTCGGTCGACTTGGCCTTTTCCATTGCCTGGGCGGCATACATCACGCCGATGTAGCCCAGCATCGCCCACTGCGGCGTCTCCTGGGTGTTGAGCTTCTTGGCGAGCCGCGCCTGGAACGCCGCATGGGAGGGATCGTTGCCGTGGTACCAGAGCTCGTAGGTGTTGGAGATGACGTTGTCGGGATACTCGCCCTTCAGCTCGCCGGCGATTTCGTGGCTGCCGATCTCGCCGCCGGAGATCCACTTGATCTTGTCGAAGAAGCCGAGCGGCGCCGCCTGCTTGACCCACGACACGAAGTGCGGCCCCCACAGGCCTGAGATCACGCCGTCGCAGCCGGCGGACATGACCTGCGGGATGAACGGGTTGAAGTCCGTGGCGCCGAGCTTGGGCTTCAAGGTCAGCACGATCTTGGCGTCGGGCGCGCGCTTGGGCATCGCCTTCAGGATGCCGGCCTCGAGGTCGTTGCCGTAGGCGTAGTCGAGCTCGAGATGGCAGAGCTTGGCGAGCTTGTACTTGCCGACGAGCAACGCCATCGTGTCGCCTTCCAGATCGGTGTTCGAGGCGGTGCGGAAGACGTACTTGTGCAGCTTGTCCGTCGTCATCTGGATGGTCTTGGGGATGGTCGAGATGTAGACGACCTTCTCCTGCTTCGAGACCTCGGACATGGCGAGCCCGACCGACGAGGCGAGGCCGCCCAGCACGATGTCGACCTTGTCCTTGGTTATGAGCTCCTTCATCGTCGAGGACGCCGCCGCCGGGTTCAGCTTGTCGTCGCGCTCGATCGATTCGATCTTGCGGCCGAGGATGCCGCCCTTGGCGTTCAACTCCTCGATGGCGAGCTGGTGGCCGGCCATCGCCGGCACGCCATAGACGGCGCCGCCGCCAGTGAGCGGATAGAGGACGCCGATCTTGATCGGCTCCTGGGCAAAAGCCGTCCCGGCACACAAAGCGCCGACGGCAACGAGCATTGCGATGTTTTTCATGTGGTGTTTCCTCCCGATTTGACCGCAAGCACTTGGTACGCGGGCACGATGCGCAGCCTCTCGGCGGGCAACGCGGCAGA
>JABCYT010000648.1 GCA_013290035.1 Alphaproteobacteria bacterium | reverse complement strand
GCGCTGCTCGATGCCGACATACGGTCGTACCTGGAGGCGGAGAACCGCTACACCGAGGCGATCCTCGAGCCGACGCAGGCGCTGCAGAAGACGCTGGTCGCCGAGATGCGCGGGCGCATCAAGGAGGACGATTCCGGCGTGCCCCAGCCGGACGGGCCGTTCGCCT
The DNA here is from genome assembly GCA_013290035.1 of Alphaproteobacteria bacterium. Taxonomy (GTDB): domain Bacteria; phylum Pseudomonadota; class Alphaproteobacteria; order Reyranellales; family Reyranellaceae; genus Reyranella. The sequence continues at coordinate 2,895 of JABCYT010000648.1, read as the reverse complement.
ATCTCTGGAAATATCGCGAGGGCGGGCAACACAGCCTGATCGGCCGCACGCCGCGCGACGGCGGCGAGACCCGGATCATCCTCGACGGCGACGCCCTGGCCAAGGCGTCGGCGTACTTCCATTTCGGCGGCACGCGGCATTCGCCGGACCATCGCCTCGAAGCCTGGAGCGCCGATCTGCGCGGCTCGGAGTATTTCACCATCCGCGTGCGACGCTGGCAGAGCGGCGAAGACCTGACCGACATCGTCGAGCAGACCACCGGCAACGTCGTGTGGGGCCAAGATTCGACGTTCTTCCTCTATGTCCGCCAGGACGAGAACCATCGGCCGCTGAAAGTCTACCGCCATCGGCTGGGCACGGCGCAGGCCGACGACGTCCTGGTCTACGAGGAAAAGGACAGCGGCTGGTTCACCCGCATCGAGGAGAGCTCGAGCGGCCGCTTCGCCGTCGTCGCCACCGGCAACCAGGAAACCTCCGAGCGCTGGCTGATCGACCTTTCGCAGCCAGGCGCCGCGCCCCGCCTCGTGGCGGCGCGCGAGACCGGCGTTCGCTATACCGTCTTCGATCGCGGCGACGAGCTCTACATCCTCACCAACCAAGGCGAGGCGATCGACTTCCGCATCACCACGGCGCCGCTGGCGACGCCCGACCGCAGCCATTGGCGGCCGCTGATCCCGCACCGTCCCGGCACCTACATCATCCGCATGGCGCTCTACGCCGGCCATCTGGTGCGGCTGGAGCGCGCGAACGCGCTGCCCTCGATCGTGATCCGCGACCTTGCCGATGGCGTCGAGCATGTCATCGCCTTTGCGGAATCGGCCTACGCGCTCGACATCATCGACGGCTACGAGTTCGACACCACCACCTTGCGCTTCACCTATTCCTCGATGACGACGCCGGCGGAGACCTACGACTACGACATGGGGAGTCGCCAGCGCACCTTGCGCAAGCGCCAGCAGATTCCCTCCGGTCACGATCCGGCGGCCTATGTCACGACCCGCATCATGGTGCCGTCGCACGACGGCGCCCAGGTACCGGTGTCGATCCTGCACCGTCGCGATTTCAAGCGCGATGGCCGGGCACCGCTCCTGCTCTACGGCTACGGCTCCTATGGCATGGCGATGCCGGCGTCGTTCTCGGCCAATCGCCTGTCGCTGGTCGACCGCGGCTTCGTCTACGCCATCGCCCATGTGCGCGGCGGCTCGGACAAGGGCTGGGGCTGGTATCTCGACGGCAAGCGCGAGAAGAAGACGAACACGTTCGACGATTTCGCCGCCGTGGCACGCACCCTGATCGACGGCAGATACACTTCGGCCAGGCGCATCGTCGGCCATGGCGGCAGCGCCGGCGGCATGCTGATGGGCGCCGTCGCCAACCGCGCGGGCGACCTCTTCGCCGGCATCGTCTCCGAAGTGCCCTTCGTCGACGTGCTGAACACGATGCTCGACGACACCTTGCCGCTGACGCCGCCCGAATGGCCCGAATGGGGCAACCCGATCACCGACGAAGCGGCGTTCCGCCACATCCTCTCCTACTCGCCCTACGACAACGTCGCCGCCAAGGACTATCCCGCGATCCTGGCCATGGCCGGCCTGACCGATCCCCGCGTCACCTACTGGGAGCCGGCGAAATGGATCGCGCGGCTCAGGGCCACGATGGCCGGCGGCGGCCCGGTCCTTCTGCGCACCAACATGGGCGCGGGCCATGGCGGAGCGGCCGGCCGATTCGATCGCCTCGACGAGGTGGCGATCGCCTATGCGTTCGCGCTGCACGTTACGGGTACGTGAATCGACCAAGAAGGCTTGATCGCACGCCCTGGAGGCATAGGCTTTCGACAATCGACGCCACGATCAGGAGGAAACCATGAAGGCGCAAGCGGACAAGGTTCTGAAGGATGCGGTGAGCAAGGGCGACGTGCCGGGCGTGACCGCCGCGGCGACCAACGCCCGGGGCACGACCTACGAGGCGGGATTCGGCAAGCGCGTGCTGGGCGAGCCCGCCGACATGACGCCCGACACCGTGGCGTGGATCGCCTCGATGACCAAGGCGATCACCGGGGCGGCCGCCATGCAGCTTGTCGAGCGCGGCAAGCTCGCGCTGGACGCACCGGCCAAGTCGATGATCCCTGCACTCGGCGAAGTGGCCGTGCTCGACGGCTTCGATTCCGCCGGCAAGCCCAAGACACGCAAGGCCAAGCGCGACATCACCCTGCGTCATCTGCTCACCCACACCGCAGGCTTCGGCTACGACATCTGGAGCCCCGAGGTCGGCAAGTACATGGAGGCGATGGAGGTCCCGGGCATCATCAGCTGCCAGAACAAGGCGCTGACCACGCCCCTGCTGTTCGACCCCGGCGAGCGCTGGTTCTACGGCATCAACATCGACTGGGCGGGCAAGATGGTCGAGGCGGCGAGCGGCAAGAAGCTCGGCCAGTACATGCGCGACAACATCCTGGGTCCGCTCGGCATGGACAGCACCGGATTCAAGATCACCGACAGCATGCGCAAGCGCCTGGCCAAGATCCATCATCGCGGTATTGACGGCGCCCTGCAGCCCGACACCGCGCTCGAGCTGCCGCAGGAGCCCGAGTTCGAGATGGGCGGCGGCGGGCTCTACAGCACGGCCGGCGACTATCTCAAGTTCGTGCGCATGATGCTGAACCAGGGCAAGTCGGACAAAGGCGAGGCGGTGCTGAAGCCCGCGACGGTGGCTGACATGTCCAAGAACGCCATGGGCGATTCGAAGGTCTGCCTGCTCAAGACCGCGGCGCCGCCCTTCTCCAACGACGCCGAGTTCTTCCCCGGCATGGACAAGCAGTGGGGCCTCTCCTTCATGATCAACAACGAAGAGGCGCCGACCGGCCGCTCGCCCGGCAGCCTCGCCTGGGCGGGCCTC
>JABCYT010000647.1 GCA_013290035.1 Alphaproteobacteria bacterium | reverse complement strand
CACGAACACGTTCATGCCCACGGGCGGGTGAATCAGCCCGAGCTCGACGGTCATGACGATGATGATGCCGAACCACACCGGATCGAATCCCAGCGTGGTCGTGATGACCGGAAAGATGATCGGCACGGTCAGAATGATCATGGCCATCGCGTCCATGAGACAGCCGAGCACCAGATACATCACCATGATGAGCGCCAGCACGCCGTAGCGCCCGAGACCAAGGCCGGTCAGGAACATCGTGACCTTCTGCGGCGTCTCGGTGACGGTCAGGAAATAGCCGAACAGCAGCGCGCCGATCAGGACGGTGAAGACCGCCGCGGCCGTGCGCGTCGCCTGCAGCAGCGAGCTTCGGATATCGGCACCGGAAAGCCGGCGGCGCAACACTCCCAGGATGAAGGCGCCGCCCGCGCCCATACCGCCGGCTTCGGTCGGCGTGAAGAGGCCGCCATAAAGGCCGCCGATGACGAAGGCGAACAGCAGAAGCGGAGCCCAGACGTCGCCGATGCCGCGCGCGCGCTCGCGCCACGAGCTCGGCCTGCCCGCAGGCAAGAAGCCCGGCCGCACCCGGCCGATGATCGCAACCGTGCTCACGTACATCAGCATCGCGAGAATGCCGGGCAGCACGCCCGCCATGAACAGCTTTCCGATGTCCTGCTGGGTGATGATGCCGTAGACCGCCAGCACCGTGGAGGGCGGCAGCATCGCGCCAAGCGTGCCTCCGGCCGCGATCACGCCGGTCGCGAAGGATTGCGCATAGCCATAACGGCGCATCTCTGGATAGGCCACGGTGGAGAAGGTTGCCGCCGTCGCGACCGATGAACCGGAGATCGCGGCGAAGCCGCCACAGGCCACGATGGTCGCGATGCCGAGCCCGCCCTTCAGATGCCCCACGAGCGTGTTGGCGGCGCGAAAGAGCTCGCGGCTCACGCCCGAGGTCGAGACGAAGGCTCCCATCAGCAGGAACATCGGGATGACGCCGAAGGTGTAGTCCGTGACCGTGCGCATGGAGGTCTGGCCGACGAGCTTGAGCGCAGGGCCGGCACCCTCCAGATACGCGTAGCCGGTGACGCCCACCAATCCCATCGCCATGCCGACGGGCACGCGCAGCAGCATCAGCACGAAAAGCGCCGCGAAGCCCGTGATGGCGACCGCGTCGGTACTCACCGGCTCATTCCACGGGCTTGATCGTGGGGCTACTCGCTATCTGCTCCGGGTGAAACACCAGCCGGTACGTGCGGATCGCGATCAGGATCACCGCGGAGACGTCGCCCGCCCAGGCGACGGCGAAAAAAGGCCAGGTCGGCAAGTTGAGATCGAAGGTCCGGATGTTGTCCGCCATGGTCGTGCGGACCTTGTCGAAGAGCGTGATGGTCTGCACCGTCACCACGAACAGCAGCACCAGAGTGGCGAAGACATCGATCGCCCGCTGTCGTTCGGGTCCGACCGCACCCCAGACGAGATCGACGGTGATGTGAGTGCCGCGATAGCTGGTGGCCGCGATGCCCCAGAAGATCAGGATCCCCAGCAGCAGCCGGCCGAAGTCATAGCCGTCGGGTATCGAGACGCTGAAGAAGTAGCGCAGCAGGACCGAGATGAAAATGTCGGCGGCGACGATGCCGACGAAGATCGCCGCCACCATCTCGATGGCGTCGATGAATCCGTCCATGTATTTGCGCCGCACGCGCCTACCACTTGCGTTCGTCAGGGATCCGCCGCGGGACGCTCGGGCATGCGAAAGCGCGGGCTCAGTAGAGCGCGTTCTGCTTCTTCAGCGCATCCTTGAGCTCGGCCAGCACCTTGTCAGGATCGGCGCCGACTTTGCGCGCATTCTCGGCCCATTTTGCCTGCAGCGGCTCCGCCGCCTTGCGCCATTCCTCGAGCTGGGCAGGTGTCAACGGGTAAACCTCATGTCCGGCCTCGGCCTTGATCTTCGGCTTGCCGTCGGCCTCGAAGTCCGCCCAGGGAGCGGCGATCTTTACCGCCCACTCCGTCGTGCAGTGATCGTCGATCACCTTCTTCTGCGCCGCGGACAGCCCGTTGTATTTCTCCTGGTTCATCACCCAGACGAAGGTGGTGACGTAGAGCGCCGCGTCCATGTGGAAGTTCACGACCTTGTCGATCCCGAACAGCACGATCGAGCCCCAGGGAAAGGTGATCGCATCGGCGACGCCGCGCGACAGCACATCGCGGGCCTCGGGCGCCGAGGCCTGCACGTTCGTGGCGCCCAGCAGGGTCATGAACTGGCCGATGGTGGCGTTTGCCGGCCGGACCTTCAGACCCTTGAGGTCGCTGGGCAGCAGGATCTTCTTGTGGCTGTGGAAGGTGCCGGGATCGTGCACGAAGGCGAGGCAGAAGTGCACGTCCTTCATCTCGATGGCGGCGTATTTGCGATACCACGCGTCGAGAGCTGCCGAGCCTCCCTTCGCATCGGCGATCAGGAACGGCAACTCGCCCGCCGCGATGATCGGGAACCGCCCGGGCTGGTAGCCAGGGTTCACGTAGGCGAAATCGGCGATCCCGTCGCGCGCCATATCGTAGTGGTCGAACGCCTTGCCGAGCTGTTCGGAAGGAAAGACCGTCGATTTGATCGTGCCGGTGGAGGCTTTCTCGATGTCGGCAGCCCAGGCCTGCAGCGCGGGCTGCAGAGGATGCGCCGGCGGGACCCAGTGGGAGAGCTTGAGCTGGACCGCCTTGTCTTGGGCGAGCGCGGCGGGGGCGAGAGCCGCTGCCGATGCCGCCAGCCCTAGCGCGACCCCGAGCCCGATATAACCGCGCGCCATCCAGTCCTCCCTGGGCCGTCTCGCGCGGCCTCGAATGTTGGTGTCGCCAACAATTCTAAGCGGACCCGCCCGATCCGCACAATTGCCACGTCAGGAGAACTGGATAGGCCAGCTGGCTCTTAAGCGCTTGCGCCGGCGGGAGCCGCCTCGATCGGTCTGCCGGATGCGGGCCGCCGGCCGACCGGCAGGACGGCCGCTGCGGCGACAAAGCAGAGGGCTCCGGAGATCAAGAAGGAGCTCGTGTAGGTCCCAACGGTATCGTGGAGCCATCCGGCACCAGCCGCG
>JABCYT010000646.1 GCA_013290035.1 Alphaproteobacteria bacterium | reverse complement strand
TCTTCCTGCGCGCCGAATACGAATTTGTACAATTCGCCCCGGTTGCAAATATCACGGCCAAGATTTCCACCGCCCGCGTCGGCGCCGGCTTCAAGTTCTAACAGCGCCCATTTCCAAACAGATCCGGTCCGCCGTACTACCTTTTACGTCCCTCGCATGCGTGCCGCTTGACGGCGCACCCGCGAATCCTTAATTCCGACGGCGGGACACCCCTCCCCAACGAGGGGCTTCTATCTGGAAGGATAGATCATGACGCTGAATATGCCCGCCGTGCGGCCGAAAGTGCCGCATTTTTCGTCCGGCCCCTGCGCCAAGCGCCCCGGCTGGGCCTCGCAAAACCTCAAAGACGCTCTGCTCGGCCGCTCGCATCGCTCGAAACCGGGCAAGGTCAAGCTTAAGCGCGCGCTCGATCTCACCCGCGAAGTCCTTCAGGTTCCGGCCGATTATCGCATCGGCATCGTGCCGGCGTCCGATACCGGCGCGATCGAAATGTCGCTGTGGTCGCTGCTCGGTCCGCGGCCGGTGACCATGCTGAGCTGGGAATCCTTCGGCGAAGGCTGGGTCAGCGACGTCGTCAAGGAACTCAAGCTAAAAGACGTCACCGTGCTGAAAGCGGGCTATGGCGAATTGCCCGAGCTCGGCAAGGTCGATCCGGCAAGCGACGTCGTCTTCACCTGGAACGGCACGACCTCGGGCGTGCGGATTCCTAACGGCGATTGGATCGCCGCCGATCGCGCGGGACTGACGATCTGCGACGCAACCTCAGCCGCTTTCGCGCAGCCGCTCGATTGGCCGAAACTCGATGTCGTCACCTTCTCCTGGCAGAAGGCGCTCGGCGGCGAGGCCGCCCACGGCATGCTGATCCTCTCGCCGCGCGCGGTGGCGCGGCTTGAAAGCCACGAGCCGGCTTGGCCGATGCCAAAGATTTTCCGCATGACCAAAGGCGGCAAGCTCATCGAGGGCATCTTTGTCGGCGAAACCATCAACACGCCGTCGATGCTGTGCGTCGAGGATTATCTCGATGCGCTGGAATGGGCGAAGTCGGTCGGCGGCCTCAAGGCGCTGATGGCGCGTGCGGACAAGAACCTCAAGGTGCTCGCCGATTGGCAGGCCAAAACGCCGTGGATCGATTTTCTTGCCGGCACGCCGGCGATCCGCTCCAACACCTCGGTGTGCATGAAGGTGACCGATCCCGCGGTTGCCTCGCTGACCTCGGACGCGCAGATCGACTTCATCAAGAAGATGGTCGGTCTCATCGAGAAGGAAGGCGCCGGTTACGACTTTGCGGGCCACCGCGATGCACCGGCGGGTTTGCGCATCTGGTGTGGCGCAACGATCGAGGCGAGCGACGTTGCGCTGTTGACCCAGTGGATCGACTGGGCCTTTGCCGAAACCAAGGCGCAGCTTCCGAAGGCGGCTTAATCGCGTTTAACACGACATCGTCATGGCCGGGCTTGACCCGGCCATCCATCGAAGAGGATGGACCCGCGGGTCTCTAGCGCGAAGCTTCGCGCTTTTGCCCGCGGGTAACAACATCGAAATTTGTCGAGGCATGGATAACCATCATGACAAAACCCAAAGTGCTCATTTCCGACGCGCTGTCGCCGGCCGCGGTGCAGATCTTCAAGGATCGCGGCATCGAGGTCGACTTCCAACCCAACTTGGGCAAGGACAAGGACAAGCTTGCCGCGATCATCGGCGATTATGACGGCCTGGCGATTCGTTCGGCGACCAAGGCCACGGCGAAGATCATCGAGAAAGCATCAAGGCTGAAGGTGATCGGACGCGCCGGGATCGGTGTCGACAATGTCGAGATACCCGCCGCGACCGCCAAGGGCATCATCGTGATGAACACGCCGTTCGGCAATTCGATCACGACCGCCGAGCATGCGATCACCTTGATGCTGGCGCTGGCGCGAGAAATCCCCCAGGCCGATGCGTCGACGCAGGCGGGCAAATGGGAGAAGAACCGCTTCATGGGTGTCGAGATCACCGGCAAGACGTTGGGTGTGATCGGCTGCGGCAATATCGGCTCGATCGTCGCCGATCGCGCCGTCGGTTTGCGCATGAAGGTGATTGCTTTCGATCCGTTCCTGTCGCCAGAACGCGCCAGGGACATCGGCGTCGAGAAGGTTGACCTGGATGAATTGTTCCGTCGCGCCGATTTCATCACGCTGCATACGCCGCTGACCGACAAGACCCGCAACATCATCGATGCTTCGGCGCTTGCGAAAATGAAAAAGGGTGTGCGCATCATCAATTGCGCGCGCGGCGGACTGGTCGACGAGCACGCGCTGGTCGATGCGCTCAATTCAAAACAGGTCGCGGGAGCCGCTTTCGACGTGTTCGTCGAGGAACCGGCGACCTCAAATGTCCTGTTCGGCCACCCCAACGTGATCTGCACCCCGCATCTCGGCGCGGCCACCACCGAAGCGCAGGAGAATGTCGCGCTCCAGGTCGCCGAGCAGATGTCCGACTATCTGTTGCACGGCGCGATCTCGAACGCGGTCAACTTTCCTTCGATCACCGCCGAAGAAGCGCCCAAGCTCAGGCCGTTCATTGAACTTGCCGAAAAGCTCGGCTCGTTCGCCGGCCAGCTGACCGAAACCGGTATCGCCAAGGTGCAGATCACCTATGAGGGGCACGTCGCCGAGATGAAGATCAAGGCGTTGACCTCGGCGGTGCTCTCCGGCCTGCTGCGTCCGATGCTTGGCGACGTCAACGTGGTCTCGGCGCCGGCGGTTGCCAAGGAACGCGGCATGGTGGTCGACGAAGTCGTGCGCGCGGCGCAGAGCGATTACGAAAGCCTGATTACGGTCACTGTAACGACCGAGCGGCAGGAGCGCTCGGTATCGGGTACGGTCTATGCCGACGGCAAGCCGCGGCTGGTCGACATCAAGGGCATCCGGGTTGATGCCGAGTTCGGCAAGTCGATGATTTACATCACCAATGAGGACAAGCCGGGCTTCATCGGTCATTTTGCGAGCCTGCTTGGCGATGCCAGCATCAACATCGCGACCTTCCATCTCGGCCGCAACAAGCAGGGCGGCGACGCGATTGCGCTGG
>JABCYT010000645.1 GCA_013290035.1 Alphaproteobacteria bacterium | reverse complement strand
GCCGGAATCGAAGGCGGGATCGCGTTTGATCTCATGCGTCGCCCACTCTAAAGGACAACCCCAGCATGCCCTACGCCTCGCTCCGGGATTTCATCGCCCGGCTGGAACAAAGTGGCCGGCTGGTGCGCGTGGCGGCGCCCGTCTCGCCGCATCTGGAGATGACCGAGATCCAGACCCGGCTGTTGGCCGAAAAGGGCCCGGCGGTGCTGTTCGAGAACGTCGTGCGGGCCGACGGCACGCGCTCTGACATCCCGGTGCTGGTCAATCTCTTCGGCACGGTCGAGCGCGTCGCCTGGGGCATGGACCGCGAGCCGGGCGAGCTGCGCCAAGTCGGCGAGACGCTGGCCTTCCTGCGTCAGCCCGAGCCTCCGGGCGGCTGGCGCGAGGCGCTCGACATGCTGCCCATGCTGCGCACCGTGATGGCGATGAAGCCGCGGACGGTGGGCGGCGCGGCCTGCCAGGAGATCGTGCTCACCGGCCCCGACATCGATCTCGGCCGGCTGCCGATACAGACCTGCTGGCCGGGCGAGCCCGCGCCACTTATCACCTGGCCGCTGATCGTGACCCTGGGACCCAATCCAAAAGGCGACCGGCAGGACAGCTTCAATCTCGGCATCTATCGCCTGCAGGTGACCGGCCGGAACACCACCCTGATGCGCTGGCTAAAACATCGCGGCGGCGCACAGCATCACCAGCGCTGGAAAGGCGCCGGCAAGCGCGAGCCGCTGCCGGCCGCCGCCGTGATCGGCGCCGATCCCGGCACCATCCTGGCCGCCGTCACGCCGGTGCCCGATACGCTGTCGGAATACCAGTTCGCGGGCCTGCTGCGCGGCAAGAAGGTCGAGCTGGTCGACTGCAGGACGGTGCCCCTCAAGGTGCCGGCGGAGGCCGAGATCGTGCTCGAAGGCCATGTCAGTCTCGATGACTACGGCGATGAAGGCCCCTACGGCGATCACACCGGCTACTACAACAGCGTCGAGAAGTTCCCGGTGTTCACGCTGAGCGCCATCACCATGCGGCGCAACCCGATCTATCTTTCGACCTTCACCGGGCGGCCGCCCGACGAGCCCTCGGTGCTGGGCGAGGCGTTGAACGAGGTGTTCATCCCGCTCTTCCAGCAGCAATTTCCCGAGATCGTCGACTTCTGGCTGCCGCCCGAAGGCTGCAGCTATCGCATCGCCGTGGTCTCAATGAAGAAGGCCTACGCCGGCCACGCCAAGCGCGTGATGATGGGCGTGTGGAGCTATCTGCGGCAGTTCATGTACACCAAGTGGGTGATCGTGGTGGACGCCGACATCGATGCGCGCAACTGGAAGGACGTGATGTGGGCAGTCGCCACGCGCATGGACCCGGCGCGCGACATCACCGTGATCGAGAACACGCCGATCGACTATCTCGACTTCGCGAGCCCGGTGTCGGGCCTCGGCTCCAAGATCGGCCTCGACGCCACCGACAAGTTGCCCGGCGAGACCAACCGTGAATGGGGGCGCCAGATCCGCATGGAGCAGGCCGTCATCGACAAGGTCGACGCGATGTGGAGCGAGCTTGGGTTGCCGGGGAGCGGCAAGAAAATCTGGCGCTAGCAAAGCTCCCCTCCCTGCGCGGAATCCGCGCAGGGAGGAAGCCGTTACGACCGCATAGCTGGCAGCACGTGCTCCATCACAAGCTGCCGCCCGACCGCCGTGTCCTCGACCGCAGCGCCTCGCGTCGCACCGCTGATCGCCACCTTGTCGAGGCCGAGCGCCGCCAGCGAGCGCAGCCGTTCGACGCAACGGTCGGGCGGGCCGACGATGGCGAAGCGGTCGATGAAGTCGTCGGTGAGTGTCGTCGCCTGCCGCGAATCACCCCTGGTATGCGCCTTCATGTCGTAGTTGCTGCGCAGCGCCTCGAGCACCCTCTGGTCGCCTGCCGAGGTCGGCACCGCGGTCTTGCCGTGCATCACCGAGAAGCGCGCGAAGGTCGTGAGACCGCCACGCACCAGGCTGCGCGCGGCCGCGATGTCGGTGTGGCAGCCGAGATTGACGTAGGCGCCGAAGGCGATGGCGTCGGGATCGAGGCCGGCGTCCTTGCGGGTCTTCTTCACAAGCGCGATGCCCCATTTCAGGCGCTCGATGTCGGCGCCGAGCGTGAACATCACGCGGTCGGCGTGCAGGGCCGACATGGCGATCACCTTGGGCCCGCTCGCCGCGACCTCGACCGGCACCTTGGCGCCGCCGGCGATCCAGGCGATGCGGCTCGCCGGCGGCGCGTCGTGCAGGTGCAGTCCCGCCAGGAGCGGCGCCACGTCGGGCGGGATGTCGATTTCCTCGAAGCTCACCGCCTCGCCCTTGAGGTACGTCTGGAGCTGCCTGAGGTAGCGCTCGAACTGAGCCAGCCGGGCCGGCGCGCGGCCGAGATGCGCCAGGGCGGAATCGCCGCGGCCGATGCCCAGCACAGCGCGGCCGTTCGAGACGCGGTTGACGCTGGTGATTGCGGTGGCGGTCGCCGCCGCGTGGCGGGTGACCGAGTTGGTCACGCCGGTGCCAAGGCCGATGCGCGTTGTGGCGGCGGCGGCCAAGGCGAGCGAGACATAGGGATCGCCGGAGAGATTCTGCGAATCGACCACCAGCATGCCGTCCCAGCCAGCGGCCTCGATTTCTTGCGCGGTGCGCGCCGCGCCGCGCGCCAAAGCGACGCCGGTGGTCCACAATTGCACGGTCTTCCTCCCCTTACAGCGTTTGTCGAACACGCCCGCGCTAATGTAAACTCCCTTAACATGAGTTGGAAACGCCGGGCCGAGCGCGAGGCGCTGATCCAGGCCGCGCGCGAGCTGATGAAGGAGAAAGGCCCGGCCGGCTTCGCCTTTGCTGACGCCGCGTCGAGGGGCAGGTAGACGTGATCGACCGTGATCACGGCCCAGCGTCGGGCTCGGCCGCGGTCTCGGCATCGGCCGTCGGCGGGATTCCCTGGGATTCGGTCGGGCCTCGCTGAGATTCTTTGGGATTCTCGATCATGGCGTTCTCCGGGGTCAGGTGAGGTCGGCGACGATGCCGCTGCCGGCCTCGTTGCGACTCTCGAGGGTGGCTTC
>JABCYT010000644.1 GCA_013290035.1 Alphaproteobacteria bacterium | reverse complement strand
GGCCGCGACGGTCGGCATCGCGGGCCTCTTGCAACTCTGCATCCTGGTGCTACGGCGCGACGGCAAGGCGGCAGCGCGCATGCGCGTCGCCTTCGATACGCCGATGCGCCGCTTTTTTTCGCGCGCCTTTCCGGCGATGGTGGCGAGCGCCGGCCCGCAGACGCTGGCGTTGGCCGGCGCCGTGATCGCCTCATCATCGCCATCGGCGGTCTCCTGGCTCTATTTCGCGGGCCGCCTGGCCGAGCTGCCGCTCGGCATCGTCGGCGTCGCGATGGGAACTGTGCTCGTGCCGGAACTGACACGCGCCCTGCGGAGCGGCGATCACAGCGCCGTTGCGGATGCGGAATCCCGCGGCCTTGAACTTGCGACGGGGCTGGCATTGCCCGCGACGCTCGGCCTGATCGTGCTGAGCGATCCGATCGTGCGGCTATTGTTCGAGCACGGCGCATTCGCCTCGGCAGACAGCGCGGCGACCGCGCGCGTGCTGATGGTTTTGGCGCTGGCGCTGCCGGCGCATGTGCTGGTGAAAGCGCTGTCGCCGGCCTTTTTCGCGCGTGAGGAAACGAGCGCACCGCTGCTCGCGACCGTAAAAGGGCTCGTGGTCGCGATCGTGGCCGCGCTGCTGCTCGGACATTTCTTCGGCGCAAACGGCGTCGCGGCCGGCATCACGCTCGGTGCCTGGAGCAATGCGGCGAGCCTGGTGCGGCGGGGCACGGAAACGTTCGGATTTTCGATCGACGCGGCAGCGCGGCGCCGCCTGCCGCGCATTGTTGCGGCCGCGCTCGCGATGGGCACCCTGTTGTGGCTCGCGCAATATTTCCTGCCTGTGTTTGCACACGGCCTCGCGCAGGCGGCCATCCTGGCCGCCCAGATCGTCGCCGCCCTCCTGGCCTACGGCCTCCTGCTCGGCCTCCTGGGCGTCACGACCTGGCCCGACGCCGTCAGAGCCGTCCGACAAACGCGATCCCGCGACTTGCGCGCGTGAGGCCAGCATGGCAAACGACGCGACCACACAAATCGATCTGGAAGCTGACCATGGCCTTCGTGGAACGGGTATTTTCGGGCGTCCAGCCGACGGGCAATCTGCACCTCGGCAACTATCTCGGCGCAATCGTCAACTTCGTGAAGATGCAAGAGACCCATAACTGCATCTATTGCGTGGTCGACATGCATGCGCTGACCCAGCCCGTCGAGGTCTGGGGCGGCCCGAGCGAGCTCGCGCGCAACACCCGCGAGGTGACGGCCGCGTTCATCGCCGCCGGCATCGATCCGAAAAAGCATATCGTGTTCAACCAGAGCCAGGTCTCCGGACACGCGGAGCTCGCCTGGATCTTCAATTGCGTGGCGCGGGTCGGCTGGCTGAACCGCATGACCCAGTTCAAGGAGAAGGCGGGCAAGGACCGCGAGAACGCCTCGGTCGGTCTCTACGACTATCCGGTGCTGATGGCGGCCGACATCCTGCTCTACCGCGCCACGCATGTGCCGGTCGGTGACGACCAGAAGCAGCATCTGGAGCTGTCGCGCGACATCGCGCAAAAGTTCAACAACGATTTTGGCGATTCGATCCGCGGCCACGGCTACAATGACGGGATGTATTTCCCGTTGCCAGAACCCTTCATCACGGGACCCGCGACACGCGTGATGAGCCTGCGCGACGGCACCAAGAAAATGTCGAAGTCGGATGCCTCGGACTATTCGCGCATCAACCTGACGGATGATGCCGACACCATCGCGCAAAAAATCCGCAAGGCGAAGACCGATCCGGAGCCGCTGCCGTCGGAGGAGAAGGGCCTGGAGCCGCGGCCCGAGGCCGACAATCTCGTCGGCATCTATGCGGCGCTGTCGGAACGGCCCAAGGCCGAGGTGCTGCGCGAGTTCGGCGGCGGCCAGTTTTCCAGCTTCAAGAACGCGCTGGTCGAGCTCTGCGTCACCAAGCTGTCGCCGATCGCGGCCGAGATGAAGCGCCTGGTCGCCGATCCCGGCCATGTCGACGCGATCCTGATCGATGGCGCCGACCGTGCCCGCACCATTGCCGCCGAGACCATGAAGGCGACCCAGGACATCGTGGGGTTCGTCCGCAAGCGGTAGCCTTTGCCGCGAAGCAGGACCACCCCGATGTTGAAGCGCGTGCACCTTGCCACCCCCTCTCCCAATCGGAGAGGGGTTGTGGCAGCATGTGCGTTCACCGCACCACTGACGTCCCTGCCTCGGGATACGCATGGCCACCCAACGACGAAGCTACGAGACCGGTCACAGGCCGAAATGTCTTGTGATCGTTGACGACAGCGCGGAAGCCGACCGCGCGGTCTATTACGCCAGCCGCTGGGCGGTGCGCAACGGCGGCGGTGTGGTGATGCTGCGCGTGATCGAGACCGAGGACCAGAACCAGCAATGGCTCGGGGTTGCCGACATCATGCGGGCCGAAGCCTATGAGGAGGCCAACACCGTGCTCGATCGCGCCGCCGGCCGCGCCAACGGCATCGCCGCCATCACGCCCGAACGCTTGATCCGCGAGGGCGACCCGGTCGAACAGATCCTCGCCGCCATCGACGAGGACAACGACGTCGCCATGCTGGTGCTGGCCGCCAATCCCGGCGCCGAGGGGCCGGGCCCGCTGGTCGCGCTAGTCGCAAAGACCGTCGGCTCTTTTCCAGTGCCGGTCATGATCGTGCCCGGCGATCTCGCCGACGCCGACGTCGATGCGCTGTCGTAGCCGGTACAATCGCGCCTCCGACGGGCTCGTCATGCCCGGGCTTGTCCAGGCTTGTCCCGGGCATCCACGCCTCTTCGTGCCGCCAAGACGTGGATGGCCGGGACAAGCCTGGAGAAGCCCGGCCATGACGACGAAGAAAAAGCGCCAGCCCGCCCCATGTGCAGGGCAGGGCTTCCCCGGATGGTCGGCCGCCGCCTGCCTTGATCCGTGCCTTTGGGACAGCCATCTGTTATGCAGACCCCCACGCGCCGGCCTTGAACCGGCGACGCCGGAGACAACCATGTTCATTCAGACCGAAGCCACTCCCAATCCTGCGACCCTGAAATTCATCCCGGGCCGCGTCGTCCTCGACGGC
>JABCYT010000643.1 GCA_013290035.1 Alphaproteobacteria bacterium | reverse complement strand
AGCCGGTCGACGATCCCAATCCCCTTCCGGTCGATCAGTAGAAGGCGCGTGCGATGAAATTCACCGATCTTTTCATTCGCCGCCCTGTGCTGGCGATGGTGGTCAGCCTGCTGATCCTGGCGCTCGGCCTGCGCGCCGTGGGCTCACTGCCGATCCTGCAATATCCGCACACCGAGAACGCGATCGTCACCGTGACGACCACCTACTATGGCGCAGATCCCGACGTGATCGCCGGCTTCATCACGACGCCGCTCGAAACGGCGATCGCGCAGGCCAACGGCATCGACTACATGACGTCGACCAGCCAGAGCGGCGCGAGCACGATCACCGTCAACCTCCGGCTCAACTACCCATCCGACAAGGCGCTGATCGAGATCAACACCAAGGTGAGCTCGGTCCTCAACCAGCTGCCGCCGGGCTCGCAACAACCGGTGCTGACGGTCAAGATCGGCCAGACCATCGATGCGATGTACATCGGCTTCAACAGCCAGGAGCTGGCGGCCAACCAGATCACCGACTATCTCGTCCGGGTCGTGCAGCCGAAACTGCAGGCTGTCGAGGGCGTGCAGACCGCCGAACTGCTCGGCGCCAAGAACTTCGCGCTTCGTGCCTGGCTCGATCCCCGGAAGCTTGCCGCCTATGGGCTGACGGGTGCCGACATAAGCCAGGCGCTGTCCAACAACGACTACATCTCGGGTCTCGGCACGACCAAGGGCCAGATGGTCCAGGTGACGCTGACCGCCTCGACCGCCCTCCATACGCTCGACGAGTTTCGCAACCTGGTGCTGAAGCAGAGCGGCGGCGCCATCGTGCGGCTCAAGGACGTCGCCAACGTCACGCTGGGCTCCGACGACTACGAGTCGGAGGTCGGCTTCGACGGCCAGAAGGCCGTCTATATCGGCATCCAGGTGGCGCCCGCCGCCAACCTGCTCGACGTCGTCAAGGGTGTGCGCAGCGTCTTCCCCGAGATCGTCTCACAGCTGCCGCAGGGGCTGAACGGCCGGATCGTCTACGACTCGACCGAGTTCGTGAACAGTGCAATCGACGAGGTCATACGCACCCTGGTCGAGGCGCTGGTCATCGTGACGCTCGTGGTCTTCGTCTTCCTGGGGTCGGTGCGCTCGGTCCTGATCCCGACCATCGCCATCCCGCTGTCGCTGATCGGCACCTTCACGATGATGGCGGCCTTCGGCTTCTCCATCAACCTGCTCACGCTGCTGGCCCTCGTGCTTGCCATCGGCCTGGTGGTCGACGATGCCATCATCGTCGTCGAGAACGTCAATCGGCACCTGGAGGAGGGCCAGAAACCGATCCCCGCAGCGATCCAGGCCGCGCGCGAGCTCGGCGGCCCGATCATCGCCATGACCGTGGTGCTGGTGGCCGTCTACGTCCCGATCGGCTTCCAGCGCGGCCTAACCGGCGCGCTCTTCACCGAGTTCGCCTTCACGCTGGTGGGCGCCGTCACCATCTCGGCCATCGTGGCGCTCACGCTCTCGCCGATGATGTGCTCGCGCCTCTTGAAGCCGCACCGCGAGGACGACCGCGGCTGGGAGGCGCGTCTGATTCGCCTCATCGACCGCAGCTTCGACCGGCTGCGGCGCGGCTATGCACGGTGGCTCCACGGCAGCCTGAACTACTTGCCTGTGACGGGCGTGTTTGCCGCGATCATTCTCGGCAGCATCTACTTCCTCTACGCCGGCACGAAGAGCGAGATCGCGCCGCAGGAAGACCAGGGCGTGATCATTACCCTCTCGACATCGGCACCGAACGCGACGATCGATCAGCGCCTCGTGTATTCCCGGCAGATCTACGACATCTTCGCGCGCCATTCCGAAATGGACCACGTCTTCCAGCTCGACGTGCCCGGCCAGTCCATTGCCGGCATCGTCCTGAAGCCATGGGACCGCAGGGTGATGACGTCCAACCAGCTGCAGCCGATCATCCAGCAGGAGGTCGCCCGCATCGCCGGCGCGCAGGTCGTCGCCTTCCAGCCGCCGCCGCTGCCCGGCAGCAACGGCCTGCCGGTGCAGTTCGTCATCAATACCACGGGCGCCTTCGAGCAGCTCAACGAGGTCGCTCAGGCGTTCCTCCAGGAGGCAACGAAAAGCGGCATGTTCATCTTCCTGAACACCGATCTGAAGATCGACCAGCCGCAATCGACCGTCGTCATCGACCGCGACAAGGCAGCCCAACTCGGCCTCAGGATGAGCGACATCGGCAGCGCCTTGGCGTCCATGCTGGGCGGCGGCTACGTCAACTATTTCGGTCTCGACGGACGCTCCTACAAGGTCATCCCGCAGGTCCAGCAGCGCTCGCGCCTGAACACCGACCAGCTCCTCAACTACTACATCCGCGCTGCCGACGGCACCTCGGTGCCGCTCTCGACGGTCGCCAGGATCGTCACCAAGACGATTCCGGAATCGCTCAATCACTTTCAGCAGCTCAACAGCGCCACGATCCAGGGCGTCGCCTTTCCAGGCGTCGCGCAGGCCGATGCCCTCGGCTACCTCAAGGACCTCGCGGCGCGGACGCTGCCGCAGGGCTACACGATCGACTACGGCGGACCGTCGCGCCAGTATATCCAGGAATCCGGCGGCTTCGTCGTGACCTTTGCCTTCGCCCTGATCATCATCTTCCTGTCGCTCGCCGCCCTGTTCGAGAGCTTCCGCGATCCGCTCATCATCCTGTTCTCGGTGCCGATGTCGATCGCCGGCGCCCTCGTCTTTCTCATGGTGCTCAGCACCTTGGGGGTGTTGGGCGCCACGCTCAACATCTACACCCAGGTCGGCCTGGTCACACTCATGGGCCTAATCAGCAAGCACGGCATTCTGATCGTCGAGGTCGCCAACGAGCTGCAGCGTACGGGCAAGTCCAAGCGCGAGGCCGTCGAAGCGGCTGCCGGCATCCGCCTGCGGCCGATCCTGATGACCACGGCGGCCATGGTGCTGGGCGTCGTCCCGCTCATTGTCGCCAGCGGGGCGGGCGCGCTGTCGCGCTTCAGCATGGGCCTGGTCATCGCCAGCGGCATCTCCGTCGGCACCTTGTTCACGCTGTTCGTCGTGCCGGCCGTC
>JABCYT010000642.1 GCA_013290035.1 Alphaproteobacteria bacterium | reverse complement strand
GTCGGGGCGGCATTCTTCAGGACGTGGCGCAGGATCTGGTCGTCGCGCAAGCCCTTGGCCTGCAGGGCGGTGACGAACTCCGAGTTTAGGATCTCCTTGATCGTCGAGCGCACGGTGCGCGTGACGACGCCGAGCGGGATCACCGAGAGCGCGATGGTCGGCAGGACCATATGGGCGAGGTGCGGGCCGTCGAGGCGCCAGCCGGTCGAGTTCTCCGGCCCGATCCCCATCGGTGGCAAGGCGCCGAGCTCGACCGAGAAAATGATGACCAGCACGATCGCCAGCCAGAAGTGGGGCACGCTGACGCCCATCAGGGAGATCAGGGTGACCAGGCGATCGACGATGCGCGACTTGGCGTAGGCCGCCGCGGTGCCGAGGATGACGGCCAGGGTGAAGGCCAGCAGCGTGGCGGAGATGGCCAGGATGATGGTGTTGCCGAAAGCCGACATGACCTCGGTCGCCACCGGCCGGCCGGTGCCGATCGACGTGCCGAAGTCGCCGGTCAGGGTCACGCCAAGCCAGCGCAGGTACTGGATCGGCAACGGCTTGTCGAAGCCGTAATACTCCTTGAGCTTGTCGACGACTTCCTGCGGCGCGTCCGGCGGCACGATGGCCGAGATCGGATCGCCGGGCGCCAGGTGGACCAGCGCGAAGACCAGCAGCGAGACGCCGAAGGCAACCGGCACCAGGTAGAGCAATCGCCGCAGCGCATAGAGCAGCATGGCCGGCCGCCTTTCGCCGTTACTTCATTTCGATGGGCGTGAGGTCCTGGAACCAGCTCTGGGCCTGGACGAAACCTTTCACCTTGGGGCTCATGGCGCGCGGGTTGAGATCATGGGCGATGTAGACCCAGTAGGCCTGGTCGACGATGTAGCTGTGCACGTCGGCCAGCGCCTTGGTCTGCGCCGCGCGGTCGAAGCTGGTGTGCGCCTTGTTGATCAGCTCATCCAGCTTCGGATCCTTCAGGAGACCCCAGTTGGCCCCCTTCGGCGGCACGTACTCGCTATGGTAGAGGCGCATGAAGGCCGAATAGGGATCGACGGTGGCACGGCTGATGTTGATGCCGTTGGTGCCAGCCTTGGTGGAGGCCTCACCGGTCACCGGCTGGAAGCCGAAAGTGACCAGGGCATTCCACTCCATGACTTCGAACTGGGTGTCGAAGCCCACAGCGTTCAGGTTCTCCTGGACATACTCGTTCATCGGCAGCGGCAGCATCTGGCCCGAACCCGAGGTCGAAATCGCAATCTTGATCTTGGGCTTCTTGCTGGGACCGTAGCCGGCCTCGGCCAGCAGCTTCTTGGCCGCTTCGGGATCGTACTTGATGTCGAAGGCAGGGGATCCGAACCAGGGATGGCCCGGATAGACCGCGCCCTTGGACTCGATCATCAACCCGCCCAGCAGCTTGGCAAGACCGGCGCGATCGATGGCGAGGTTGGCCGCCTTGCGCACGCGGATATCGGTCCACGGCGAGCCCTCGACCATGCTGGGCTGGTAGGCCCAGTTGTGCGGATACTTGTTGGTGACGATCGTCATGCCGCCCTGCTTGAGGCGGGGAATGGCGTCAGGTGCCGGAACCTCGATCCAGTCGACCTGGCCGGCCAGCAACGCCGCCGTACGGGTCGCGGCCTCGGGCATGGGGAACAGGAGCACCTTGTCGAGCTTGGGCACGCGGCTCTTGTCCCAGTAGCCGTCGAAGCGCGACAGTTCGAGACGCTCGCGCGGCACAAGCCGGTCGACCTTGAACGGGCCGGTGCCGGCCGGCTGCAGACCCACCTTGACCCAGTCCTTGCCGAGCTCTTCCCAGCGCTTGGGGCTCGCATAGAAAATGTAGGACATGTCGTAGGGGAACAGCGCATTCACGACACGGGTCGTGAGCTCGACCGTGTACTTGTCGATCGCTTTCCAGCCCACCAGGGTCGGGATACGTCCGCGCGCCTGTGCCGCCTGCTTGGGATCGAATTGCGGCGACTTGTCGTTCAGCACCTTGTCGAGGTTCCACAGCACGACGTCGGCATCGAAGTCGGAACCGTCATGAAACTTCACGCCTTGCCGCAGCTTGAAGATCCACTTGGTAGGCTCGCCCTCGACCGCCGACCATTCCGTCGCGAGACCGGGTTTGATGTCGGCGATGGTGTCGGCCTTCGAGAGGTCCCAGTTCACCAAGGCGTCGTAGATCGTATAGCCGGCGAAGCGATAGCCCTCGAAACCCTGGTCGGGCTGGCCGGTCGTCAGGGGAATGTCGGCGGCTGTCATGCCGATACGCAGAGTGCCCTGGGAGAAGGCAGGCATTGCAGCCGCTGCGAAAAGACCGATTCCGACCACGGCGACGCCAAGGCGCTTGAACATTCCATGCTCCACTGTTCGACGCCTCCTGGAGGGCGCTTGGACCCACAGCATGCAAGCCCCAAGCCAAGGCTGTAGGTTGCCCTCTGGAACGGGCGGCATGTCGATTGCATATTCTAGGTCGAGAGGATGGGATGACCGACAAAAAACCACCAACGCTTGAAGAATTTCGTGCGCGTGCCGCGCTGACCGGCCTGCCGCTCACGGCGGAAGACATCGAGCATCTGCACAAGGGCTATGCCGGATTGCTCGCCCTGATGGAGCGCATTCCCACCCGTTGGGCCTGGGCCGCCGAGCCGCCGCACGTGTTCCGCGCCGATGAGTAAGCGCACCGCCTCCGACCTGACGACGCTCAGCATCGCCGAGGCCGGCAGCCTGATGGCGCGCGGCGAGGTCACCTCGACGGCGCTTACCGAGGCTTTCCTCGCGCGCATCGCGGCCGTCGATCACAAGATCGCGAGTTTCGTGACCCTCACTCCCGATCGCGCGCTGCGCGCCGCGAAGCAGGCCGACATCGAGATGAGCCAGGGGCTCAATCGCGGTCCCCTGCATGGCATCCCGATCGGGCTAAAAGACATCTACGAGACCGAGGGCGTACTGACGACCGGCCACTCGCACCTGCGCGCCGATTACGTGCCAGCCGTCGACGCCGAGACCGTGCGGCGCCTGAAGGCGGGCGGCGCGGTCATCCTGGGCAAGCTCGCGACCCACGAGTTCGCCAACGGCGCGATGA
>JABCYT010000641.1 GCA_013290035.1 Alphaproteobacteria bacterium | reverse complement strand
GCACGCTTGGCGACTATCTTCCGCTTTCAGTTTACAACCAATTCTACAAGAGCAGTTATGGGGATGATTCGGATGAGCCACGTCATGAAACTCTGTTTGCCCGTAGTGTTTTCCATGGTGACGGTGGTTTCCGCCGCGAGTGCGGACGAATTGTTCAAGCTCTCCAACAACCAGCGGATCGCCTGCAGCCGGGGGCTGGCCGCCGGCAAGCTCAACACCGCGACCTGCAAGTCCTACACCTATGTCTTCAACACCAAGACCTCGGAATATTTCCGCTGCCAGGTCTCGCTGGCGCTGACCCGCGACAACAAGGAAGTCATCAACGTGCAGGCCGACGGCAGCTGCAGCAAGAAGCTGCGCGTCTTCGAGACCGATTCCAACTACACCTTCGATGCCACCGAAACCGAGCCGCCGAACACCAATTCGTTCTTCGGCACCGGCGGTTATTCGATCTGGGCCGCCGACACCACCCAGCAGAAGGTGCGCGGCTGCATCACCATCTCCTCCGGGCTCGGCTCCGACATCTCCAAATGCCTGGACATGACGTTCCAGTAAGCGCGGTGGCGTGAGCTGAGTGCCGCGCTTGGCGAGGCGCCGTGGCGATTCCACCACCGCGGCCAAGGTCCGCGGCGCGGTATGCGCTGAGGTCAGTGCGGAGCTACCAGCCATCAGCCAGCAATGGTTGACCCCGGCCTCTGCTGCGTCCAATTTTGGCGCGGGCCTGGGGAGAATACGATCCATGATTTCGAGAGTGGTCGCTGCAGTGGTTGCGGCGGCAGCAATTTTTTCGGCTCCGGTGGGGCGGGCGCAATCCTTCATCAACGTACTGACCGGCGGCACCTCGGGGGTCTATTACCCGCTCGGCGTCGCCATCGGAAAAATCCTTGGCGATCATCTGCCTGATGTCAAAGTCCAGGTGCAGGCCACCAAAGCGTCCGTCGAGAACCTGATCCTGCTGCAGCAGGGCCGCGGCGAGATCGCGTTCGCGCTCGGCGATTCACTGAAAGCCGCCTGGGACGGCGACGAGGAGGCCGGCTTCAAGCGCAAGATGGACAAGCTGCGCACCTTGGGCGCCATCTACCCGAATTACATCCAGATCGTCGCCACCGCGGACAGCGGCATCAAGACGCTCGCCGACCTCAAGGGCAAGAGCCTCTCGGTCGGCGCGCCCAAATCCGGCACCGAGCTCAATTCGCGTGCTATCATGGCCGCGGCCGGCATGAGCTACAAGGACATCGGCAAGGTCGAATATCTGCCCTTTGCCGAATCCGTAGACCTCATGAAGAACCGCCAGCTCGACGCGACGCTGCAATCGGCCGGCCTCGGCGTGGCCTCGCTGAAGGACCTTTCCGTCTCGGCTGACATCAACGTGGTTGCGGTGCCAAAAGAGGTGGTCGAGAAGATCGGCCCGCCCTTCGTTCCCGTGGTGATCCCCGCCGGCACCTATACCGGCCAGGACAAGGACGTTTCGACCGCGGCGGTGGTGAATTATCTCGTGACCAGCTCCGCGGTCTCCGACGATATTGCCTACCAAATGACCAGGCTGATCTATGAGTCGCTGGGCGAGCTTGCGAACGCGCATGTCTCCGGCAAGGAGATCAAGCTGGAGACCGCGGCCGAAGGCAGCCCGGTGCCGCTGCATCCGGGCGCGATCCGGTATTACAGGGAAAAGGGTTTGATTAAGTAGGGGGCTGAGCTATCCCCGTCTTCATGCCCGGCCTTGGGCCGGGCATGACGACGAGCAGCGCCGCGATATTGTAATCGAAGCACATTGGGCGGGGGCCGACTGGAATGTTGCAAGCCGAGGGCGTGGACAAGGAGCTACCCGTCAAAGTCGAATTCGACAATTTCGAACATGGATTTCCGGAGGGCTTCGGGCCCGGCGCGTGGGGGCTTCTCGCCTATGCGATCGGCATCGCCTTTGCCGCGTTCCAGCTCTATGTCGCTGCGTTCAGCTATCTGCCGAGCCAGGTAGTGCGCGGGATTCATGTCGGCTTCCTGCTGCTGCTGACGTTCGGCCTGATCGGCAATTTCACCGCGAGGAGCGACTTCGGCCGCGCGCTTGGCTGGCTGGTCGGCGGCATCGGGTTTTTGTGCGGGCTTTATCAGTGGATCTTCTATGCCGACCTGATCGCGCGTGACGGCGATCCGACCAATGCCGATCTCGCGGTCGGCGCGCTCCTGGCGGTCTTGATCTTCGAGGGCACGCGGCGGCTGATGGGGCTGGCGCTGCCGCTGATGTGCGGCGCCTGCCTTCTCTACTGGTTCTTCGGCCAATATCTGCCGGCGCCGTTCAACCATCGCGGTTACGATTTCGACCAGATCATCACCCATCTCTCCTACGGCACCGAGGGCTTTTACGGCGTGCCGATCTATGTCTCGGCGACCTACATCTTCCTGTTCATCCTGTTCGGCTCGTTCCTCGAACACGCCGGCATGATCCAGCTCTTCACCGACGTCTCGCTCGGCCTGTTCGGCCGCACCCGCGGTGGCCCGGCGAAGGTCGCAGTGTTCGCCTCGGGCATGATGGGCACGATCTCGGGCTCCGGCGTCGCCAATGTCGTCACCGTCGGCCAGTTCACCATTCCGCTGATGATCCGCTTCGGCTATCGCCGCGCCTTTGCCGCCGGCGTCGAGGCCACCGCCTCGATGGGCGGCCAGATCATGCCGCCTGTCATGGGCGCAGTCGCCTTCATCATGGCGGAGACGCTGGGCGTCGAATATTCCGTGATCGTGCAGGCGGCGGTGATCCCGGCGATCCTCTATTTCGCTTCCGCGTTCTGGATGGTGCATCTGGAAGCCGGCAAGCAAGGCCTCGTCGGCATGAAGCGTTCGGAGATCCCAAGCGCCTGGCAGGCGGTGGTGGCGCGCTGGTATCTCGTGCTGCCGCTCGCCGCGCTGGTCTACATGCTGTTCCAGGGCTTTACGCCGCTCTACGCCGGCAGCATGGGGCTCGCGCTGACGGTGGCGCTGATCCTCGGCGCCAGCATCACGCTCGGCTTTTCCAACAATGTGTTGCGCTATGTGTTCTGGATCGGGCTTGCGCTGGTCGTTGCCGCGGCGTCGCGCAATGGGCTCGAG
>JABCYT010000640.1 GCA_013290035.1 Alphaproteobacteria bacterium | reverse complement strand
ATCGACCACCGGCGTCGCGGCAATCGGCGTGGTGGGCGAGCTTATAGGCAACTTCCTCAAGAAGCCCGGGGTCGAGGCCGGCATCTTCGGCCTCATCCTGGTGCTGGTGATCCTGCTCGAGCCGCTCGGCATCTACGGGCGCTGGCTCAAGATCAGGCTCTTCTTCTCGACCTTCCCGATGTACAAGGCCGCCACCTTCAAGCGCCAGAAGAGCTACATGCGCTCGGAGAGACTGCGATGAGCTTCTTCGAGGCCGACAAGCTCGCGATCAATTTCGGCGGCATCCGCGCCGTCGACGGCGTGAGCTTCGCCGTCGAGCAGGGCGAGGTCTTCACCATCATCGGCCCCAACGGCGCCGGCAAGACCACCATCTTCAACCTGGTGAGCCGCATCTACGAGCCGACCGCGGGCCGCCTCAGCTTCAACGGCACCGACATCACCAACGTGGCGCCGCACCAGATCGCGGCGCTGGGCATCGCCCGCACGTTCCAGAACATCGAGCTGTTCGAGCATGCCACGCTCCTGCAGAACCTGCTGCTGGCGCGCCATGCCCACAAGAAGTCGGGCTTCTTCTCCGAGCTGCTGTTCCTGCCGTCGGTGCGACGCATGGAGATCGAGCATCGCGAGGCCGTCGAGAAGGCTATCGACTTCCTCGATCTGCAGCAGTACCGCGACAGCCTGATCGTCAACCTGCCTTACGGCGTGCGCAAGGTGACGGAGCTGGCGCGCGCGCTCTGCACCGATCCCAGGCTGCTGCTGCTCGACGAACCGTCATCCGGCCTCAACGTCGAGGAAACCGAGGACATGGCCTTCTGGATCGAGGACATCCGCAATCTGCTCGGCATCACGGTGCTGATGGTCGAGCACGACATGAGCCTGGTCTCGGCGGTGTCCGACCGCGTCCTGGCGCTGAACTACGGCCGGCCGATCGCCATGGGCACGCCGGCCGAGGTCCAGGCCCATCCCGAAGTCATCCGCGCCTATCTGGGAGGATGAGGGGATGACGATGACGCCGTTGTGCTCCGCCGCCTCAAGCTCCTCTCCCCCTTGGGGGAGAGGTTGGGTGAGGGGGTTCGACAGCACGTGCGTGGCACCCCCTCACCTAGCCTCTCCCCCAAGGGGGAGAGGAACATGAGGGGAAAGTAAAGTCATGACCGCCGAGCCCATCCTCCGGGTCAGCAACATCGAGACCTACTACGGGCCGATCATGGCCATTCGCGGCGTCTCCTTCGAGGTCCCGAAGGGCGGCATCGTCACCATCCTGGGGGCCAATGGCGCCGGCAAGACCACCGTGCTCAAGACCGTGTGCGGCGTCATGGATCCGCAGAAGGGCAATGTCGTCTTCGAGGGCCGGGAGATCCGGCGCATGGATCCCGACAAGGTGATGCGGCTGGGCGTCAGCCATGTGCCGGAGGGCCGCGAGGTCTTTCCCTTTCTGAGCGTGCGCGAGAACCTGCGCATGGGCGCCTACACGCGCCACGACGCCGACGGCGTCGCCCAGGATCTCGAGGCGGTGTTCGGCTACTTCCCGGTGCTGCGCGAGCGCGCCGACCAGCGCGCGGGCTCGCTGTCGGGCGGCGAGCAACAGATGCTGGCGATCAGCCGGGCGCTGATGGCGCGGCCCCGGCTGATGCTGCTCGACGAGCCGTCGCTCGGTCTCAGCCCCAAGCTGGTGAAGGACATCTTCGACATCGTCGTGCGCATCAACCGCGAACGCGGCGTCACCATCCTGCTGGTCGAGCAGAACGCCAACATGGCGCTGCAGACCGCCGATTTCGGCTATGTGCTCGAGGTCGGCCGCATCGTCATGGCCGACACCTGCGCGCGGCTGATGGAAAAGGAAGACATCAAGGAATTCTATCTCGGCATCAAGGAACAGGGCGTCCGTGGCCAACGGCGCTGGAAGAAGCGCAAGACGTGGCGATAGCGAAGACCGGGAGATGAGGGAGCAAGCGATGCTGGAGGCCTGCGAACGCATCGAGATCGAAGGCTGCGACACGATTCCCAAGCTGTTCTGGCACCAGGTCAAGGCGCGCGACGGCCGCACCGCCTTCCGCGAGAAGGATCTCGGCATCTGGCGCGCCACGTCGTGGCGCGACTACGGCGAACGCGCGCGCTGGACCGGCATGGGCCTCGCCAGGCTCGGCCTCGAGCGCGGCGAGGTCGTGTCGATCCTGGCCGAGACCGTGCCCGAATGGCTCTACGCCGACATGGGCACCATGGGCGCCGGCGGCGTGAGCAACGGCATCTATCCGACCGACTCGGCCAAGCAGGTCGACTACATCCTGAACGACAGCCGCTCGCGCTTCCTGTTCGTCGAGAACGACGAGCAGCTCGACAAGTTCATCGAGGTGCGCGGGCGCTGCCCCGGGATCGTCAAGGTCTTCGTCTTCGACATGGAAGGCCTCGCCGATTTCGGCGATCCGCTGGTCATGCCGTTCGACACGCTTCTGGCGCTCGGCCGCGAGCACGATGCGGCGCATCCCGGCCTGTGGGAGGAGCTGGTCGCGGGCTCCAAGGCCGATGAGCTCGCCCTGCTGGTCTACACTTCCGGCACCACCGGCCCGGCCAAGGGTGCGATGCTGTCGCATCGCAATGTCGTCTTCCAGATGCGCAACGCCGACGCCTTCATCCCGCTCGGCACCGACGACGAGCAACTCGCCTTCCTGCCGCTCTGCCACATCGCCGAGCGCACCTTCACCGCCTTCCTGCCGTTGCGCTCCGGCGCCATCGCCAACTTCGCCGAGAGCGCCGAGACGGTGCCCGACAACATCCGCGAGGTGGCGCCGACCACCTTCTTCGCCGTGCCGCGCATCTGGGAACGCTTCTATTCCGGCATCGCCATCCGCATGAAGGAAGCGACCTGGATCGGCCGAAAGACCTACCAGTGGGCGCTTGGCGTCGGCCTCAAGGTGGCGGACGCGGAGCTGGCGGGCCGCCGGCCGTCGCTTGCGCTCAAGTGCCTGCACGGCGTCGCCGACTTCCTGGTGCTGGACAACATCAAGCGCGCCATCGGCATGCACCGCGTGCGCTTCGCCGGCACCGGCGCCGCGCCGATCGCGCCCGACCTGATCAAGTGGTATCG
>JABCYT010000639.1 GCA_013290035.1 Alphaproteobacteria bacterium | reverse complement strand
CCGCTCTCGCCGCCGATCCTGGTCGTCACGGTGATCTGGCAATTCACCGGCATCTGGAACGAATTCCTCTACGGCGTCACCTTCACCACCGGCGCGCAGCAGCCGGTGACGGCGGCGCTGATCGCCATCAGCGTCACCGCGCCGACCGACGTGCCGCAATACGGCATCCAGAGCGCGGCGGTCCTGCTGGCCGCCCTGCCGACCCTGCTGGTCTACTTCTTCGGCGGACAGTATTTCCTGCGCGGCCTGACGGCCGGCGCGATCAAGTAGGGGAACGACATGGCGGCGCTCAGTGTCCGGGGCGTGCACAAGCGCTTCGGTCCGGTCGAGGTGCTGAAAGGCATCGACCTCACCGTCGAGAACGGCGAGTTCGCCGTGCTGCTCGGCCCCTCGGGCTGCGGCAAGTCCACGCTGCTGAACGTGGTCGCCGGTCTCGAGCGGCCGAGCGCCGGCACGGTCGAGATCGGCGATCGCGTGGTCAACGACATCGAGCCTAAGGACCGCGACATCGCCATGGTGTTCCAGTCCTACGCGCTCTATCCGGCGATGACGGTGCGCCGCAACATCACCTTCGGCATGGAATGCCGCGGCGTGCCCAAGCAGCAGCAAAGCGAGGCGGTGGCGCGCGTCGCCGGGCTGCTGCAGATCGACGGGCTGCTCGAGCGCAAGCCGGCGCAGCTCTCGGGCGGCCAGCGCCAGCGCGTCGCCATGGGCCGGGCTCTGGTGCGCGATCCCCTGCTCTTCCTGTTCGACGAGCCGCTCAGCAACCTCGATGCCAAGCTGCGCGTCGACATGCGCACCGAGATCAAGCAGCTCCACCAGCGCATCGGCACGACGATCGTCTACGTCACCCACGACCAGATCGAGGCGATGACCATGGCGAGCCGCATCGCCGTCATGGACCGCGGCGAGATCCAGCAGTTCGACCAGCCGGAGACCGTCTACAACAGGCCGGCGAACCTGTTCGTCGCGCGCTTTCTCGGCACGCCGCCCATGAACACGGTGCCGGCGCGTCTGGCGCGCGACGGCGATTCGCTGGCCGCGATCATCGGCGCCGGCCAGCCCGGACAGGCGATTCTGCCGCTTCCGATGCAGACCGCCGCCGCCCGGGCTTACCTCGATCGCGAGGTCGTCCTCGGCATCCGGCCGGAATGCATTTCCGACGGCGCCAAGCGCGCGGCGGACATTCCCGCCATCCGCATCGAGGCCGAGGTCGAAGTGAGCGAGCCGACCGGCGCCGAGACGATCGTCCTGATCCGCATCGCCGGCGAGCGCCTGCGCGCCCGCGTCGCGCCCGATGTCAAGCTGCCGCCCGGCCGACCTGCGACCTTTTCCGTCGACACAAGGACGATCTGCCTGTTCGACCCACAAACGGAGCGACTGATCGCATGAGTTTCACGAAGTACCAGAGTCTCGAGGACCGCATCGTGCTGATCAGCGGCGGGGCGAGCGGAATCGGCGAGGCGTTCGTGCGGGGCTTTGCCGACAACGGCGCGCGCGTGGCCTTCCTCGACCTTCAGGAAGAAGCAGGACACGCCCTGGCGAAATCGCTGGCCGGATCGGCGCGGCACGCGCCGCTTTTCATCCGCTGCGACGTCACCCGCACCGACGAGCTGAAAGCGGCGATCGCCGAGGTCGGGCGGAAGCTCGGGCCGGTGGCGGCGCTGATCAACAACGCCGCCAACGACCAGCGTCAGACGTTCCCCGACGTGACGCCGGAGACGTTCGACAAGACGATGGCGGTCAATTTCCGCCACGTCTATTTCGCTTCCCAGGCGGTCGTGCCGCAGATGGTCGAGCGGGGCGGCGGATCGATCGTCAACATGTCGTCGATCACCTGGCAGGTCGGCGTGCCCGAGCTGATGGGCTATGCCTCGGCCAAGGCCGCCGTGGTCGGCTTCACCCATTCGCTGGCGCGCGAGGTCGGCAAGCACCGCATCCGCGTCAATGCCATCGCCCCGGGGCTGGTGCTGACGGAGAAGCAGCAACGGCTGTGGTATCCGACGGCGGAAAAGGTCGCCGCCGTGGTGAAGAACCAGTTCCTGCCCGACACCATCATGCCGGCCGACATCGCCCGGCTGGCGCTGTTCCTCGCCGCCGACGACAGCCGCATGATCACCAAGCAGACCTTCAACGTGAATGGCGGGCGCGCCTGATCACGCCCAGGACGCGGCTCGCTCCAACAACCGCCGCGCCCGAATGACGACAGGCAGGTCGATCATGCTGCCTTCGAAGGCCACCGCACCGGCCCCGTCGGCCGCGGCGGCATCGAAGGCTGCGAGCAGCCGGCGGGCGCGGTCGAGTTCGGCGGCCGAGGCGCCGTACTCTTCATTGATGATGGGCACGTGCGCCGGATGGATGCAGGAGGCCGTGGTGAAGCCCAGCGCCTTGCCGCGCTTGAGCCCGGCTCGATAGGAATCGAGGTCGTCGATATTCGCGAGCTGCCCCATCGACCCCATGGGCAGGATGCCTGCGGTGCGCGCCGCTGCGAGGCCCTGCATGGCAAAGACATACATGCTGTCGGCCGAGGGGATGGCGCCGAGTTCGGTCGCCATGTCCTCGCCGCCCACTGACATGCCGGCCATGCGCGGCTCGGCTGCGATGGCGAACAGGTGCGGCAGCGCCGCCGGCGATTCGATCAAGGCGAGGAAGCGCGTGTGGCCGATCGGCATGCCGAGTGCTGCCTCACGGTCCGTCACCAACTCCGCCAGCAGGCGGACATGCTCGGGACCCATCACTTTCGGGAGCATGAGGGCTGCAACGCCGGGCATGACCGATGCCGCGATATCCGCAACGGCGAGGTCGAGCGGCCGATTGATGCGCACCACGACGTCGGCCCCGCCCTGGGCGACGCGCGGCACGGCAGCCGGCAGGGCGGCGCGAGCCTCTGCCTTGTGCGCGGGCAGGATTGAGTCCTCGAGGTCGAGGATGATGGCATCGGCCCCGCGCGTATGGGCCTTCGACAGGAAGCGTTCGGAGGTCACCGGCACGAACAGCAGCGATCGCCAGGTCGGTTGGGGCCGGGTCATTGGGGCGCTCTCCTCTAGACGGACATTAGCGCCGCCTCGACGGCGCGGTCGAGCTTGCGGCCGG
>JABCYT010000638.1 GCA_013290035.1 Alphaproteobacteria bacterium | reverse complement strand
TTTGCCGCGCTCACCAAGGCGATTCCCGACCTGCTGTTCGCCGCACCCGCCGGCACCTCGGGCAATCTCGGCGTCGGCGGCTACGATCCCGAGCGTGACAAGAGCTACATCATGTATCTCTTCACCGGCGGCGGTTACGGCGGTTTCCAGGGCGGCGACGGTTTGAGCAACGGCTGCTCGACCATCGGCATCTCCAAGATGCCGCCGGTCGAGGTGCTGGAGCAGTTCTATCCCGTGCTGTTCGAGGAATTCTCTTTGCGCGAGGGTTCGGGCGGCGCCGGCGAGTTCCGCGGCGGCTTCGGCATCAACTATGCGATCAAGCTGCGCCGCGGCGAGGCCCGCGTCTCGATGGTGATGGACCACGGCCGCACCGGCCCGCAGGGCGTCCTGGGCGGCGCGGCGGGGGGCGTCAACACCGTGGCCGTGAGCCAGGGCGGCAAGACCTACAGGCCGCCGCATCTGTCCAAGGATCAGGACATCGAAATCGGCGTCGGCGACGTGGTGCGCGTGTCGACGCCGGGCGGCGGCGGCTTCGGCGATCCGGCCAAGCGCAAGCCCGAGGCGATCGCCCGCGACGTGGCGAGGGGCTATTATAGCGACGCCGAGGCGCGCGAGAAGTTCGGCCGGCGGCAAGCCGCGGAATGAAGCTTGCGAGAAGAGGATTCGTCGCCTTGCCGCTGGTGCTGGCGGCAGACGCCGCGCAGGCCCAGCTGAAGCAGCCGCCGCCGTCCGCGGCGCCGCAGTCCATCTGGTACGCCGTGCGCGGTCCCGACAATGCGTTCATCGTCGATATGCCGGGCGAGCCCGTCTACAAACTGATCGACACGGCATCGCCGGGCGGCACGAAGTTCGTTTACCATTCCTACAGCCTCGACTATCGCCGCCTCTCGTTCGTGGCGCAGACCGCGCTTTATCCGGCCGATGTCGATGTGCGCCAGCCCAAGCTCAATCTCCAGTCCGTGCTCGACGATCGCGCGCAGCGCCTGGCCGGCGGCAAGTGGATCAGGATCGACTGGCGCGAGGTTTCAGGCGCGCCGGCGGCCGAATCGATCGGGTCGATCGCGGGCGGCAGCGTGCTGCGCCAGCTCGTGCTGCTGAAAGGCCGGCGCTACGTGTCGCTCGCCTGCCTGGGGCCGGCCGAGGCGCTGCGCACGCCCGAAGTCGAGCGTTTCTTCAAGTCGTTGAGGCTGGGGGCATGAGCAAGCCGCGCCTCCATATCCTGGCGCTGGGCGGCACCATCGCCACGCGGCCCGACGCGAGCGGCGCCATGCAGATGGGGCTGGGCGCCGACGATCTGGTGGCGGCCGTGCCGCTGCTCGGCAGGCTGGCCGAGGTCGAGGCCGAGACGGTGTCGCGGGTCGGCAGCCATTCGCTTTCCTTCGACCAGATCCATGCCCTGGCGGCGAAGATCAGGTCGCTGAAGGCCGACGGCATCCTGGTGACGCAGGGCACCGACACCTTGGAAGAGACCGGCTTCCTGCTCGACCTGATGCTCGATCTCGACATTCCGGTGATCGTGACCGCGGCCATGCGCAACCCCGCGCTCACCTCGCCCGACGGCCCGGGCAATCTTTTAGCCGCCGTGCGCGTCGCCTGCGATCCCTGGGTGCGCGCGCACGCCAAGGCGTTGGGCGTCATGGCGGTGATGCTGGACGAGGTCTATGCCGCCGCCGACGTGCTGAAGGTGCACCCGACGCGGCTCGACGCGTTTGCTTCTCCGCAGACCGGACCGCTGGCCGCCCTGGTCGAGGATCGTATCGTGCCGATGAGCCTGCCGGTGCGCGATGCCATCGAAGCGGCGCGCACCAGGATCGGCAAGGCTTCGGGTGGCGCGGCTCAGCCGGTCGCACTCTTGTGGATGGGTCTCGACGAGCCCGGTCGATTGATCGAGGCGATGCTCGCCGCCTCCGACCGGCTGGGCTATCGCGGCGCGGTGCTGGCCGCTATGGGTGGGGGGCACATTCCGGAACGCATGGCCGACAGCGCCGTCCGCCTTGCCGCGGCGATGCCGACCGTCGTCTCGCCGCGCGCCGGCGGCGGTCCCATGCTACGCCAGACTTACGCTGGTCCGAGTTCCGAGATCGCGCTCCGCAAGGCGGGCCTGATCTGGGGCGGGCGTCTCAATCCCCTGAAGGCGCGCGTGCTGCTGGAGACGTGCCTCAGAGCCGGTCTCGCCCGCGACACCATTGCCGAGGTGTTCGACGCCTTCGGTTAGGGTAGAATGTCCGGCGCGAGGTGATCGTCATGCTCGAAGCCTTCGATGCAGTCCTGCTGGCCCGCCTGCAGTTCGCCTTCACCGTCTCGTTCCATTTCATCTTTCCGTCCTTCACGATCGGGCTCGCGAGCTATCTCGCCGTGCTCGAGGGGCTGTGGCTGTGGACGGGCCGCCAGGTCTATCTCGACCTGTTCAAGTACTGGCTGAAGATCTTCGCGCTCACCTTCGGCATGGGCGTGGTCTCGGGCCTGGTCATGTCCTATCAGTTCGGCACCAACTGGTCGGTGTTCGCCGATCGGGCCGGGCCGATCGTCGGTCCGCTGATGGCCTACGAGGTGCTGACGGCCTTCTTCCTCGAGGCGGGATTCCTGGGCGTCATGCTGTTCGGCATGAACAAGGTCGGGCGCGGCCTGCATTTCACAGCCACCCTCGCCGTCGCCGCCGGCACTTTCATCTCGGCCTTCTGGATCCTGTCGGCCAACAGTTTCATGCAGACGCCGGCGGGCTACGCCACCAGTGCAAACGGCCAGTTCGTGCCGGCCGACTGGCTCGCCGTCATCTTCAACCCGTCCTTCCCCTATCGCCTCGTGCACACCGTGTTCGCGGCCTACCTGACGACGGCGCTGGTGGTGGGCGCGGTCGGCGCCTGGCATCTGCTGCGCGGGCGCGCCAAAGACGCTGCCATGGAGGGCGCGCGCGTGATGTTCTCCATGGCCATGGGCATGATCACCGTGGTGGCGCCGCTGCAGATCCTGGCGGGCGACCAGCATGGGCTGAACACGCTCGAGCACCAGCCGGTCAAGGTCATGGCCATGGAAGGCCATTTCAAGAGCTACACCGACGGCGCGCCGCTGATCCTGGTCGGTTGGCCCGACGCGGC
>JABCYT010000637.1 GCA_013290035.1 Alphaproteobacteria bacterium | reverse complement strand
CAGGCCGCGCCACGGCGTCGCTGAAGGAGACGTGCGGGGCGTCGAAGGTCATCGGGTCCTGCAGGTCGAGGCCCGTCATGGTGTCGAGGAACAGGGCGAGATCGAAAACGGTGCGTGCCATCGGACCCTGCACCGAAAGCGGCAGATAGAGATTGTTCGAGGTGCCGCGCGTCACCCGCCCGGGCGAGGGACGCAGCCCCACGACCGAGCAATAGGTGCCAGGCCGGCGCAGCGAGCCGCCATGGTCGGAGCCGTGCGCCAGCCAGACCTCGCCGGTCGCCAGCGACACGGCGCCGCCGCCGGTCGAGCCGCCACAGGTGAGCGAGGTGTTCCAGGGATTGCGCGTGCGGCCGAACACCTCGTTGAAAGTGCTGCCGCCCGCGCCGAATTCCGGCGTGTTGGACTTGGCCACCACGATGCCGCCCTTGCGCTCGATGCGCTCGACCAGGGGATGCGACTTCGCCGGCACATGGTCGGCGAACAGCGGCGAGCCGTAGGTGGTGCGCACGCCCGCGACATCGGCGAGATCCTTGATCGAGACCGGCAGGCCGGCGAGCCAGCCCGCTTCGCCGGAGGCTTCGCAGGCTGTGCCTGCCATAATGCGCTTGGCGTGGTCGCAGGCGCGGTCGAGGCAGAGCGTGGGCAGCGCGTTCACCGCGGGCTCGACCTCGGCGATACGCCGGGCCGAAGCTTCGACCAGGTCGAGCGGCGAGATTTCGCGCTTCTTAAGCAGGCCGACCGCTTCGACCGCGGTCAATTTCCAAAGATCGTTGTTCATAGGCCAAACGCTCCCGGCGAAACGCCTGAGGCATAGATACGGCGGCGCCGGGCGAAAAGCAGCATGCCCAGCAGCATGAGGTTCAGGAGGTTGAAAGCCAGCGCCGCCTGGAAGGCCGCGCGGTAGGAGAGCGTGGCGTCGAAGATCGCGCCGCCCAGCCAGCCGCCGACCGCCATGCCGGCCATGGCGAACAGCATGACCACCCCCAACCGCCAGCCGGCGATTGCGGGCCCGTAGAGGTAGCGCAGGATGAGGGCATAACCCTGCACGATGGCGATGTAGGGAATGCCGTGGATCACCGACAGGGTGTAGATGCCCGACAGGCTTTCCACGAACACGAAGCCCAGCAACGAGGCGATCTGGATCAGGGCGCAGAGCAGGCTGACCTTGATCGGCCCGATATAGTCGGCCAGCCGTCCCATGGCGAAGGTCGAGGCCACGGCGGTCAGCAGGATCAGCGATATCGCCTCGGAGCCGCGGGCGGCGGCAAAGCCCAGGTCGCCGCAGAAAGCCACCATGTGCACGAACGGGATGGCCATGGCGACGCAGCAGCAGAAACCGGCGGCCGACAGCAGCGTCATGAGCGCGAATGACGGCATGGGCAGGACCGACAGGTCCTCCGCCGTGCGCTTGCCGGCGCGGCGCACGATCGGCGAGGGCCGCACATAGAACGCGCACAGGAACAGCAGCGTGCCGGCCACCACGCCGTAGACCACCAGGGTCTGGCGCCAGCCGACATCGGGCAGCAGCCAGCGATAGATCTGCGGCCACACGAAGCCCGAGACGGCAGGGCCCACCGAGATGACGGAGACGGCGGTGCTGCGCCGGCGCTCGAACCAGCCCTGGATGTTGTTCATGGCCGGCGTGAAGGTGGCGGCATTGCCGAGAAAGCCCAGCGGGATCGCATAGCCGGCATAGAGGGCAAGCTCGCCGCCGCTGGCGGCCAGCCAGCCGCCGGCGAAGATCGATACGCCCGCGATCATCAGCGGCACCCGGGGGCTCATGCGGTCGGCCAGCCACCCCATCAGGACGCCGCCGATTCCCATGAAAAAGAAGCCCAGCATGTAGGCCATCGACGGCACGGCGCGGCGGTCGCCGAATTCGGCGGCGATTTCCTTCAGCCCGATCACCGGCAGATAGAGCGCACCGCCGCCCAGGCCGATGCAGAACATCGACACAAAGGCCAGCCGCCAGGCATAGGGGCTGTCGATCCCCGAGCGGTCCCGGACAGCGGTCATTCGCGCGCCAGCGCCGCGGCGGCCGCCGACTTGGCATCGAGCGCCTGGTCGTCGTCGAGGGTCACGATGACCTTGCGCAGCTTTCCGGTGAAGGCGAACGGCGCCTCGTAGTGCGACACCGGGCTGCCGCGATCGCGGCCGATGTCGAGGCCGGACCACGAGATGAAGCTCACGAAGCCGATCCGGGTCTCGAAGCCGCCGACCGGCTCGCCATCGATCAGCAAGGTGGCGACGTTCATGCCGTTGTTGCGCCGCATGCGCAGGCCGAGGCGACGATTGCCGGCCGGCACCGGCCGGTCGGAGACGATCAGGTGATGCACGCCGCCGACATTCATGTCGTAGGCCAGCCGGCTGTCCTTGACGTAAAGCGCGTAGCCGCAGGTCATGTCGCCATGGGCGATCAGCACACCCTCCGTGGCCGGCCCATCGACCCGCGCGTCGGCCTCGATCGTGTAGGTACGGCTTCTGACATCGGGCGCCACGTCGGTCGGCACGTGGCCCATGCCGGCATGGAACACGAATTTGGTGCGCGCGCCGTGGAAGCGCCTGGCGTTCTCGGCGAAGCGCGGCGCGAAGCGGTCGTCGAGCGGCAGCACCTTGTGGGCCTCGGCCTGGCGCCACCATTCGTCGATCATTGCCCTCAGCCGCTCAGGCTCGCGCTGGGCGAGATCGTCGGTTTCGTTGAAGTCGCGATCGAGGTGGAACAGCTCCCACTTGTCCCGGGCGAAGTCGGCGCCCGGCGGATGGAAGCACACGGCCTTCCAGCCGTCCTGCACCAGGCCGCGATGACCGAACATCTCGAAATATTGCGGCTTGGCCTTGGATGGCGCCGTGGCGTCTGAAAGGCTTTTGGCGAAGCTCGTGCCCTCGATCGGCATCTGCGCGATGCCGTTGATCACGGCCGGCGGCGTCACGCCCACGATCTCAAGCAGGGTCGGCGCAAGATCGCTGGCGTGGCAGAACTGATGGCGAAGCTCGCCCCGGGCAGCGATGCCTTTGTTCCAGGCCATGACCAGCGGATCGCGGATGCCGCCGCCATGGGTATTCTGCTTGTAGCGGCGCAACGGCGTGTTGGCGGCC
>JABCYT010000636.1 GCA_013290035.1 Alphaproteobacteria bacterium | reverse complement strand
TTGATGATGGCCATGATCCAGGGCGCAAGCCTCAGCCCCTGGATGCTCGCCGCGTGCCTCACCGTGGGCGCGGGCGCGCTGGCCGGGCTGGTGCGTCGGGAACGCCATGCCGAGGCGCCGATGCTGCCGTTCCGACTGTGGCGCAACCGCGTCATCGCCCTGGGCAACGCCGGCAGCTTCGCCATCGGCGCGGTCATGATCAGCGTCGGCGGCTTTCTGCCGATCTACGTGCAGGGCGTGATGGGCCGAGGCGCCGCGACGACCGGCGCAGTGCTCGGCACCATGTCGGTCAGCTGGGCCGTCGCCAGCATCGTGGCGGGGCGGGTCATGCTCCGCACCAGCTACCGGACGAGCGCGTTGATCGGCGGGACGGCGCTGGTCCTGGGCAGCCTCGTCCTGGTCGCCCTGACACCGACGCGGGATCCGGTCTGGGCCGGGATGGGGGCGCTGCTGGTCGGCATCGGCATGGGTTTCTGCAACACCACCTATCTCGTTTCGGTCCAGGCGGCCGCGGCGCTGCGCGAGCGCGGGGCCGCGACGGCGTCGAGCATGTTCATGCGCATCGTCGGTCAGTCGACGGGGGCGGCGTTGTTCGGCGCCCTGGTGAATGTCGGCCTGCTGCACTACGCACCGGCGGCTGAGGACGTGGCCCAGCGGCTGATGGAGCCGGCGTTGCGCCACAGCCTCGGCGCGGCCGAGATCGCGACACTCACCGCGGCAATGGCTTCAGCTCTCAGGAATGTCCATGTTGTGGGCGCGCTGATCGGGCTCGTCGTGCTCGCGCTGGCCGTCCGCTTGCCGCGCGCCCTCAACCCTGCCGCCCTGCCGGACGTCAGAGGGCCGGACGTCAGAGGGCCCGACGTCAGAGGGCCGACGGTTCGTCCGCCGACGTGACCAGGAAATGCGCGTTGGCGGTGGCGACCGGCTTGGAGCGGTCGTCCTGCCAAGCCTCGGCGAAGACATTGACCATGCGCCTGCCCTGCTTGGTGACCTTGGCCGCGGCGATGACGTCGAGCGGCCGTGCCGAGCGCAGGTAGTC
This sequence comes from Alphaproteobacteria bacterium, assembly GCA_013290035.1. Classification (GTDB taxonomy): domain Bacteria; phylum Pseudomonadota; class Alphaproteobacteria; order Reyranellales; family Reyranellaceae; genus Reyranella. The sequence continues at coordinate 2,058 of JABCYT010000636.1, read as the reverse complement.
GACCGTGATATTGACGATCTTGGGCACCGTCTCGGTCTCGGTCTCCCACAGCAGATGGAAGATCGCCGCCATCTCCAGCATGGCGCCCAGCGTGCCGCCGTGGATCGCCGGCAGGAACGTGTTGCCTATAAGGTCGTCGTGAAAGCGCATGCGGGTCAGGAGCTCGCCGGTGCCGTTCTCCGGCGCGATTTTCATCCAGCGCGCATAGGGTATCGCCTCGGCGAGCCGGGCCACGTCGCCCGACTTGCGCACTTCGGCCAGGCGCTCGAGCAACCTGCTCATGGCTTGATCTCCAGGCCCATCGCCTCGCGGCCGATCGACTGCGGACGCGTGACCTCGCCCTTGGTGCCCAGCATGAAGGTGCCGGCGGCGGCGGCGATCGGGTCCTTGGCGTCGCCATGATGGGCGAAGGCGCGGGTGAAGGCGACGGAGCGCGTGATGCGGTAACACTCCGCCTCGGCAATCACTGCCTGGCCCGGCGTCGCCGGCTTCACATAGTCGATGCGGAGGTCAAGTGTGGCGAACGGCTTGGGCTCCTTGAGCAGAGTCGCCACCGACATGCCGCAGCAGCCGTCGAGCAGCGCCGTCAGTGGCCCGCCGGCCAGCACGCCGGTCTCAGGATTGCCCACAAGCTCTTCGCGCCAGTCGAGCCGCATCGAGGCAAAGCCCCGCCGCGCGTCGACGATCCTGATACCCAGCGCCTTGCTGTGGGGAATCGTGTCGGAGAACCACATCTGGAAGAACGCCAGACGCTGCTCGCGATCGGCTAACGGGTTGACCATTGTCTACTCCTGCTCTCCCTCTCCACGCAGGGGGTATAGAGATATCGAGCGGACTTGAATACTTTTGACAGCGCTCCGATTCTCAGCCGTTTAGTACCGACATATCTGCCGCACATTGTTACGCATCAGTTTCCTAAACCGGTGGTCGGAGGTCGGCAAAGTGGGCGAGCTTTGTGAAGAAGGTGCCAATCCCGGTGAGATTGCCGCCCGGACGCGCGAGGCTCATGACAAGGCCTTCCTCGAGCGGATCGGCGGTGCTGTGGAATGCGATCGGGATGGTCGCGGTCGTCAACTTGGCCGCAATAGCGGCGGCAGAGCCTCGCTGGCCTCAGTCAGGTAGAAATGACCTGCCCTCATGGATGAACACGCGATATCGTTTGGCCCGTACCGACTCCTTGCAGCGCAGCGGCTTCTGCTCGAGCGCGACAAGCCGGTGCGGCTCGGCAGCCGCGCCTTCGATATCTTGGCCGCCCTGGTGGAACGCGCCGGTGAGGTGGTCGGCAAGGAGCAACTGATCGCCCGAGCCTGGCCACAAACCTTCGTTGAAGAATCGAACCTCAAGATCCAGGTGGGCGCGTTGCGCCGCGCCCTCGGCGACGGCCAAGGCGGCAATCGCTACGTCGTCACTGTTCCGGGGCGCGGCTACAATTTCGTTGCCCCGGTACGACGCGAGCAGGCGTTGCCCGCCACGCCAGCGCCACCGGTTCCCTCGACGATGCACAATCTGCCGTTCGCAGTAACGCGCATGATTGGCCGCGACGACGCGGTGGCAGCGCTCGTCGCGCGGCTTTCGCGCGAGCGCCTGGTGACGATCGTGGGAGCCGGCGGCATCGGCAAGACCACGATCGCCCTCGCCGTCGCCGAGCGCATGATGGCCAGCTATGAACACGGAGTCTGGCTAGTCGATCTGGCGCCACTCGGCGACCCGCGCCTGGTGCCAAGTGCGGTTGCGACCGTGCTCGGTCTGGAGACCCGCACCGAAAATTCGCTTCACAGCCTGGTCGCCAAGCTCACGGATCGTCGGATGCTGCTGGTGTTCGACAATTGCGAGCACGTCATTGATGCGGTGGCTGGCTTGACGGCGGCTATTCTCCGCGGAGCGCCAGGTGTGAACGTCCTGGCGACCAGCAGAGAACCGCTCGGGATGGCAGGCGAACGCGAGTACCGTCTTCTGCCGCTCGGCATCCCGGCAACGTCGTCGAGATTAACGGCAGCAGAGGCAGCGGCTTTCCCCGCCGTTCAGCTGTTCGTCGAACGTGTAAGGGCGATCATCGAA
>JABCYT010000635.1 GCA_013290035.1 Alphaproteobacteria bacterium | reverse complement strand
CACGTGCAGGCGGCGTTGGCCGAAGCCGCGAAGCAGTCGATTTCCGGAGATGTCGTCGCCCGCTGTTTCCTGTCGGAGGCGATTCGCCTGTTCAAGGCCGCCGCCCGCTCGAACGACGATATCGCCGCCGAGCTGACCGCGGCGGCCGACAACCTCGATGACGACACGCCGCTTGTCTTCATGCGGCCGTAGGAGCTTTCGCTGCGGCGCCGGCCAGACAGGCCCGCCCGGCGTCGCCCACCATCTTCGAGCCCGTGCTGGCCGCGGCGGAGGCCATTCTCGGCCATGGTGGCGATGACCCGGCGCGCCTCTGCGACCCGCCGGCAGAAGGCGAAATTGGCGCCGCCGATGAGGCGGGCGTATTCGTTGGTCTTGAAAGCGCCGCGTCCTTGAGGCGCTTTTGGTCAGGGAAGGCGCCACACCCGCCGAAACCAAGGAAAAGCCGCCTTCCTAGGCCGACACATCGGCCGTGCTATCATCATTTCGGACGCAATAACTGCATGGACCCGATGCCGGCACGGACGCCGTCGCCAGAGGAATTCGCCGAAATGGACGCCGCGTTGCAGGCGGCCCAGGCGCGGTTGCGCTCGATCCTCGAGACGGTACCCGACGCGATGATCATCATCGACCAGCGCGGCAGCGTCGAATCGCTCAGCACGACCGCCGAGCGCCTGTTCGGCTACGCGGCGGGCGAAGTGGTCGGCCGGAACGTCAAGATGCTGATGCCGGCGCCGCACCGCGAGCAGCATGATGGCTATCTCGGGCGCTACCTGAAGACCGGCGAGCGGCGGATCATCGGCATCGGCCGCGTCGTCGTGGGTCAGCGCAAGGACGGCACGACCTTTCCCATGCACCTGACGGTCGGCGAACTGCGGTTGGATCACAGGCATTATTTCACGGGCTTCATCCGCGACCTCACCGACCAGCAGATGACCGAGTCGCGGCTCAACGAGCTACAGTCGGAAGTGACGCACATGTCACGCTTCACGGCGCTGGGCGAGATGGCGTCGACCCTGGCGCACGAGATCAACCAGCCGCTGACGGCAATCAGCAATTACCTCAAAGGCTGCCAGCGTCTGCTCGAACGAATGGAAGGCGAGCAGGCTCTCGTGCTGCGCACCGCGGTCGGCAAGGCAGCCGACCAGGCCTTGCGCGCCGGCCATATCATTCGCCGCCTGCGGGACTTCGTGGCACGCGGCGAAAGCGAGCGCCACGTCGAGAGCCTGCCCAAACTGATCGAGGACGCCAGCACGCTTGCCCTGATCGGGGCGCGGGAGAACGGCGTCGAAGTCTCCTTCCGGCTCGATGCCACGGCCGACCTGGTGCTCGCCGACCGGATCCAAATCCAGCAGGTTCTGGTCAACCTGATCCGCAACGCCATCGAAGTCATGGTCGAAAGCCCGAACCGGCGCGAGCTGGAGATCGCGACCGTGGCGAACGCCGACGAGACGATCGAGGTGAGCGTGGCGGATACCGGGGCCGGGCTTGCCCCCGAGGTCGCCGCACATCTCTTCCAGCCCTTCGTCACCACCAAGCGCCGGGGCATGGGGTTGGGCCTGTCGATCTGCCGGACCATCGTCGAAGCGCACGGCGGCCGGATCTGGGTCGATGCTCGGCCCGGTGGCGGCACGATCTTCCGCTTCACCTTGCGCGCGGCGAAAGTCGAGGAGCCGTCCCTTGCCGAATAGCCAGGTCGTCCACGTCATCGACGACGACGAGGCCGTCCGCCAGTCGCTTGCGTTTCTCCTCAGCACGGCGGGCTTCGCGGTGCGCGTGCACGAATCGGCCACCGGCTTCCTCAAGGTCCTGCCGGCGGCACAGGTGGGCTGCATCGTCACCGACGTCAGGATGCCCGAGATGGATGGCCTCGAGCTTCAGCGCCGGCTTCGGGCGGGCAAGGTCACTGCGCCGGTCATTGTGATCACCGGTCATGGCGACGTTGCGCTGGCCGTGGAGGCGATGAAGGCAGGCGCCGCCGATTTCATCGAGAAGCCTTTCGACGACGACGTGCTGATCGGCGCGATCCGGTCGGCCCTCGCGAGCCGCGTCGAGGACGCCAAGGGCGAAGCGCGGGCCGCCGAGGTCCGTGGGCGCCTGGCGCTTCTGTCGTCGCGCGAGCGGGAGGTGCTTGACGGGCTGGTCGCCGGCAAGCCGAACAAGATCATCGCCTACGATCTCGGCATCAGCCCCCGGACGGTCGAGGTCTATCGCGCCAACCTCATGACCAAGATGCAGGCCGACAGCCTTTCCGACCTCGTCCGCATGGTGCTTATCGGCGACGGGGCGGCGTGAACCGCCGGGGCGTCGGCGCAAGCCTTGCGCTGGATCAAGTTCCCGGCGCCGGGCAACGGCTAGATATGCCGGGGTGCCAGATGGGACCGTTCTTATCGTCGACGACGACGCTGCCGTCCGCAGCGCGCTCAAATTCGCGCTCGAGGTCGAAGGCTTCAACGTCCGCCTTTACCCTGGGCCGGAGGCGCTGCTGGCCGACCACGACCTGCCGTCCCACGGTTGTCTCGTCGTGGATTACCGTATGGCCGTCATGGATGGCCTGCAACTGATCGATGCCCTGCGGGACCGCCACGTCGTGATGCCGGCGATCCTGATCACCGGGCGTGCCAACAATCAGTTGCGCCGTCTCGCCGCGCGGTCGGGGGTAAATCAGGTTCTGGAGAAGCCTTTGTTCGATGGCGCCTTGATCGAAATCATCCGACAGGCGCTCGGGACGCGCGGCTTGTGACCGGTGCCGGACCGATGCCGACGACCATCATGGGCTACGTCATCCGCTTCACCGGCGTGCATCAGGTCGGGCTGGCGGTGTTGTCGGTGGCGGTCTTCCTGCTGAGCGCGGTGCCTCTCGAATTGCAGCGCCGTATCGTCAACGACGTGATCGGCAAGGGCACTTTCCAGACCCTGTTCTGGCTGGCGGCCACGTATGCGGCGGTGGCGCTCGTCGAGCAGACCCTCAAGCTGGTTCTCAACGTCTATCGCGGCTGGGTTTCCGAAAGCACCGTTCGACGGCTGCGCAACGGCGTTCGCGGCAAGGGCGTCGCCTCGGACACGGCGTCCCACTCGCACGGCGGGACGGGCGTGGAAATCG
>JABCYT010000634.1 GCA_013290035.1 Alphaproteobacteria bacterium | reverse complement strand
GTTTATTGCTTACGCGTCGCCGCTGGGCTTTGACCTCAAGGTCCCCGAAGGATGGGCGCGGACAGACCGGGCGGACGGCGTCGTCTTCGCTGACAAATACGGAAAGATCGAGGTAACGGTGGCGGCTGGAGACCTGCCGACGCCAAAGACGGCCGCCGATGCGGTCAAAGCCTCCCTTCGCGCCGTCGACGTTAAGAAGGTCGAGACCGCCGACCGGCCGGCCGGCCGGGCGGTCTATGTCGCCTTCGAGTCCAACTCCGAGCCCAATGCCGTCACTAACAAACAGATTCGGCTGGAAAACGATCGCTACCTCTTCGCGAAGAGCGGAAAGATCGCCTCGGTCACATTCTCGGCGCCTAAAGGGGCTGACAATGCGGACCAGTGGCTCATGATGTCGAAGAGCTTCCGGTGGCGGTGACGGCGGCCATCTCGGCGGAGGATCTGTACCGCTTCTTTCACATTGGTGACACGGAAGTGAGAGCGCTGCGGGGCGCAAGCCTAACCGTGGGCCAGGCGGAAGTGGTGGCGCTCGTCGGCCCCTCCGGCAGTGGGAAGTCGACGTTGCTCGCCTGTATCGCCGGCCTCGACGAGCCCGATGGCGGGCGTGTCGAGGTGGCCGGTCGCAGAATGACGCGCCGCCCTGAAGCCGAGCGCGCGCGGCTTAGGGCTGAGCACATCGGGGTGCTCCAACAATCCGGCAATCTCTTCGAGCAGCTGACCGTGGAGGAGAATGTTCGGCTCTCACTCGAACTGGCGCGCTCCAACGGATCGGGCCGTTCGCGGCAGGCGCTGGCGTCGGTCGGTCTCGCCGACCGGGCAAAGGCGCTTCCCTCCGAGCTTTCAGGCGGCGAGAGCGCTCGGGCCGCCCTTGCCGTTGCGCTGGCTGCCGACCCGGCCATCCTCATCGCAGACGAACCGACCGCGGAGGTCGACGCGGAAACCGAATGTCAGATGATTGAACTCATCGTCGGGCGCAAGCATGCGCGCCGCGCTGCCTTGATCGCCACGCACAGCATGGCCCTTGCCGCCACGGCGGACCGCGTGTACCGGATCGCGGACGGAAGGATCGTCGGTGGCGAGTCCTGAAACCATCCTGCTTCGCGGAGCTGGAGTGTCACGGCGCTTCGAGGGGGCGGGTGCGGGCGTCGCCGCAGTCGAGGACGCAAGCTTTGAGATCGATGCGCACTCCCGCATCGCGCTGGTGGGGCCCTCAGGGAGCGGCAAGTCGACGCTTCTGCACTTGATGGCCGGATTGCTCGACCCAAGCGCCGGAAGCGTGTCCTGGCCGGCCCTCGATGAGGCGGGCGACGGGCGGCCCGGCGCCATCGCCGTCGTCTTCCAGGCGCCGAGCCTTGTGCCCTGGCTGGACGCCGTCGAGAACGTAATGGTTCCGTTGCTGCTGCAAGAGCTGGCCGAGAAGGCGGCGCGCCGGCAGGCAGAGGCCGCGCTTGCCGCCCTCGGCCTCGCTGAGATTGGCGACAAGCTTCCGGAAGAGCTCTCCGGGGGAGAGGCGCAGCGCGTTACGGTTGCGCGGGCGATGGCGCAAAAGGCCAAGCTGTTGCTTGCGGACGAGCCGACGGGCCAGCTCGATCAGGCGACCGCGCGCGAAGTGATGTCGGCGCTTGTCCATGCCGCCGACCGCAACCGCGCGGCGCTCATCGTCGCGACCCACGACCCAGCTGTGGCCGCTGTGCTTTCGGTGGTCTGGTGCATGGACCACGGTCGTCTCGCGGTCGAAAAGCGCGCAGTCGTTTGATGGCTCTCCATCGTCTTTGGGCGAGCAGCCTGTTGCGCCGGCGGTTGGGGCGCGTGGCCGGAGCCGCGATTGGCGTGGCTTTAGCGACGGCCCTTGTCGCCGCGCTGCTCGACTTCATCGGCGATGCGGCGCGGAGCATGACCGCCCGCGCCACGGAGAGCGTGCCCGTCGACTGGCAGGTCCAGTTCGCCTACGGCGCCGACACGGAGGCCGCGATGGACGCCGTCCGGCGCGCCACGCCGATCTCGGTCATGCTCCCCGTGCTCTATGCGGACGTGGCGGGATTTAGCGCGACTGTCGAGGGTACGACCCAGACGACGGGCGCCGGCAAGGCGGTCGGCCTCCGGGCCGACTACGATGCAGCTCTGCCCGGCCAGATCAGACTGCTGCTCGGCTCTTTGTCCGGTCCACTGTTGGCCCAGCAGACGGCGGCCAATCTTCACGCCACCGTGGGCAGCAAGGTCACGATCGATCGGCGCGGCGCCAGCCCGGCCGATCTTGTTGTCGCCGGAATCGTCGACCTGCCGAACCAGGACTCGATGTTTCAGGCAGTCGGGTTGCCGAGCGGCGCCCAACCGCAGGCGCCGCCCGACAACGTCGTCCTGCTGTCGGCGGAGGATTGGCGCGCGTTGTTCGATCAACAGGCGTCGGCCAATCCGGGCAGCGCACGGCTGCAATTGCATGTGCGGCTCGACCGAGCGAGCCTTCCAAGCGACCCAGTGAGCGCGTTCGCTGACGTGCTCGGGCGGGCTAAGAACTTGGAAGCCCGGGTCGCTGGGTCCGGCCTTGTTGCCGACAATCTGGCGGCGCGCCTCGACGCGACGCGCTCTGACGCCCTTTACGCCAGGGTTCTGTTCCTATTCCTTGGCGCACCCGGCGTGGCGATAGCGGTTCTACTGACGCTTGCGGTCGCCGGCGCGGGGCAGGAACGCCGCCGCCGAGAGCAAGCTTTGCTGCGGGCCCGGGGCGCCGATACAGCGCTTTTGGTCAGCCTCGCGGCGGTCGAAGCGGCCCTCATCGGGCTCGCCGGAGTTGCGATCGGCCTTGCCGTCGCTGTGCTGGCTGCGCGCGCGATCGCCAATCTGGGAACCCTGGGGCCGCTGCCCGCGGCGCTCGCCGCCCTGGTTGGTCTCTCGCTCGCACTTGTGGCGGTTCTGACGCCGGCCTGGCGGACGGCGCGCGAGCAGACGGTCGTTGCCGCTCGAACGGTCGTCGGACGCACGTCTGCGCCCCTCTGGCGGCGGCTGTGGCTCGACGTCGCGTTCATCGTCGCCGGCGCCGTCGCCTTCTGGTACAGCGCGGCCTCGAGCTACCAGGTCGTGCTCGCGCCAGAGGGCGTGGCGCAG
>JABCYT010000633.1 GCA_013290035.1 Alphaproteobacteria bacterium | reverse complement strand
TGCCGGCGGCGAAGGACAGCGCATAGGCCGGCGCTTCGGTCGAGACCACGCCCACCACCTTGGTCGAGGGGCTGAGCGCGTCGCGCATGGCGATCACGCCGCAAATGCCGGAGCCCAGCCCGATCGGCACATAGACCGTGTCGAGCGGCGGCGCCCCGCGAAACAGTTCCAGCGCATAGGTCGCCACGCCGCGCACCAGATCGCGGTGGAAGGACGGCACCATGACCAGCCCGCGCTCGCTGGCAAGCCTGACGGCCATCTCGCGAGCCGCATCGAAATCGTGACCCGCCTCGACGAGGCCCGCGCCGAACGCCCGCATGGCCGCATTTTTCTCCACGGAATTGCCCTGCGGCACGACGATGGTGGCGGCGATGCCGGCTTTGGCCGCGGCGAGTGCGATGCTCTGGCCATGATTGCCGCGCGTGGCGCTGATCACCCCTTTCACGCGGGGCTGCTCTTTCTTGAGCCGATCCATGTAAACCAGGCCACCCCGCACCTTGAAGGCGCCGATCGGCGTGTGGTTCTCGTGCTTCACCCAGACTTCGCACGCGGTGCGCGTGGTAAGCAGCGGCCAGGCGTATTGCGGGGTGGGCGGCATGGCGGCGTACACGATGGCGGCCGCGTCTTCGACATCCTGCAGAGACAACATCGCGCCACTTTGGGCTAAGATGCCCGCTGATCCAACCGGAGTACCAGATGCCTGTCCTGCCTCGTGCGCTTGAAATCCAGGGTGAGATTGCCGCCATCCGTCGAGATATCCACGCCCATCCCGAATTGGCCTACGAGGAAAACCGGACCTCCGACATCGTCGCCGCCAAGCTGCAGGAGTGGGGCCTCGAAGTGACGCGCGGACTGGGCAAGACCGGCCTGGTCGGAACCCTGCGCAAGGGCAATTCGTTGAAATCGATTGGATTGCGCGCCGACATGGACTGCCTGCCGATGGACGAAACCAACGATTTCGAGCACCGCTCGCAGAACCCCGGCCGCATGCATGCCTGCGGCCATGACGGCCACACCGCCATGCTGCTGGGTGCCGCCAAGGTTTTAAGCGAGAAGCGCGACTTCGAGGGCGCCGTGCACTTCATCTTCCAGCCGGCCGAGGAGGGCGGCGGCGGGGCGCGCGAGATGATCAAGGACGGCCTGTTCGAAAAATTCCCCTGCGACGCGGTGTTCGCCATCCACAACAAGCCCGGCGTGCCGCTCGGCCACATCGTCACCAAGGGCGGGCCACTGCTCGCGGCGGCCGACCGCTGGGACATCCGCATCACCGGCAAGGGCGGCCATGCCGCGCACCCGCATCTCACCATCGATCCGATGGTGGCGGGCGCCAATGTCGTGCTGGCGCTGCAGACCATCGTCAGCCGCAACATCGACCCCATCGATTCGACGGTCGTGACGGTCGGCTTCTTCAAGGCCGGCTCGGCCTACAACGTGATTCCGGGCGACGTGCATATCGGCGGCACGACGCGCACCACGACGCCTGCGAACCGCGCGCTGGTGCAGCGCCGCATTGAGGAGATCTGCCGTGGCGCCGAGCAGATGCATGGCGTCAAGATCGAGATCGAGCACAAGCCGGGCTATCCGCCGACGGTGAACAACGTCGATCGCGCGCGCTTCGCCATCGACGTCGCCGCCGGCGTCTGCGGCGAGCATGCGGTGTCCGACAACACCCGTCCCAGCATGGGCGCGGAGGACTTTTCCTACATGCTGGAGCGCGTGCCGGGCGCCATGGTGTGGCTGGGCAACGGCGGCGGCGCCGACGCAGTCAGCCTGCACAACTCGCGCTACGACTTCAACGACATGGCCATCCCGTTCGGCGTCAGTTTCTTCGTGCGCACCGTCGAACGCTTCCTTGACGACAAGCCGGCCTGATCAGGGGGCACGGTCGACCGGGAATGGAGTTCTTCCGCGTCTACGGTCGGGTCATCGGGTTGCTGCGCGCCGAGCGCGGGCTCGCGATCACACTGGCGCTCACCAACGTCGCCGTGGCCGCGCTGCAGTTCTACGAGCCCGTGCTGTTCGGCAAGGTGGTGGATCTCCTGGCCACCGCCAAGGACAAGACGACCGAGATGTTGTGGAGCGACGCCCGCCACCTGCTCGGGCTGTGGGCCGTCGTCGGCCTCGGCGGCATCGCAGCCAACATCATGGTCTCCCTGCAGGCCGACCGCATGGCCCATCGGCGGCGGCTCGGGGCGATGGCGAACTTCTTCGAGCACGTCCTGCTGCTGCCGTTTTCGTTCCACAGCTCGCAGCATTCCGGCCGGCTGATCAAGGTCATGCTGACCGGCGTCGACGATCTGTTCGCCATCTGGCTGTCGTTCTTCCGCGAGAACCTCGCCACCTTCGTCGCCCTGTTCATCATGCTGCCGCTCAGCCTGCTCATGAACTGGCGGCTGGGCGTGCTGCTGGTGGTCCTGATCCTGTTCTTCGCGGCTGCCAATATCTTCGTGGTAAGCCGCACCGACCGCCTGCAGCATGAAGTCGAGGACCTGCGCAGCGAGCTCGCCAGCCGCGCCGGCGACGCGCTGGGCAACATCAATCTCATCCAGAGCTTCGTGCGGCTGACGCACGAAACCCGCGAGATGCACAGCATCATGAGCCAGACCCTGGCCGCCCAGTTCCCGGTGCTGAACTGGTGGGCGCTGCTGTCGGTCATGACGCGCGCCGCCTCGACCATCACCGTGATCCTGATCTTCGTCCTCGGCACCTGGCTTTACACCAGGGGCGAGGCGACCGTCGGCGAGATCGTGAGCTTCATGGGTTTCGCCACCATGCTGATCAGCCGCATGGACCAGGCTTCGGGCTTCGTGAGCCGCGTCTTCTTCCAGATGCCGGTCCTGGCGGATTTCTTCCGCGTTCTCGATTCGCAATCGACCGTGCCGGACAATCCGCACGGCAAGGACATCGGCCGCGCCCGAGGCGACGTCGAGTTCGACGACGTCAACTTCTCCTACGACGGAAGGCGCCCGGCGCTGGTGCATTTCTCGCTGAAAGTGCCGGCTGGGACGAAGGTGGCTTTTGTCGGCCCGACCGGCGCGGGCAAGAGCACGGCGCTGTCGCTGCTACACCGCATGTGGGATGCGCAGTCCGGCGTCATCCGCGTCGAC
>JABCYT010000632.1 GCA_013290035.1 Alphaproteobacteria bacterium | reverse complement strand
ACCCCGAGCGCGTCCTCAAGGCTCCTGATGCGCAGACTGATGGTGGGCTGGGTCAGATTGAGCTGCACGGCGGCGGCCCGAAAGCTGCCGAGCCGCTCGATCCAATATAACGCCTCGATCTGCCCCAGCGTCGCTCTCATCGATAGGAAAATCCTATCGCAGAGATCCAGGCATTTCAATTTGTTCCAATGGGCTGCGCGGCCTAATGTTGCGAGAGCGCGCGAGCCCGGTCGGTGCTCGACGCCAACGAACGGGGGGCCAGGCCATGACACATTCATTCGCGCGGCGATGCGTGCTGACGACGGCGTTCGCAATCGCCGTGGGCTGGGGCGCGATGCCCGCGCCCGCTCGCGCCGAGAACGTCACCCTCAACGTCTGGAGCCACGAGGCCGACGAGGACGCCAAGGTGGCGCTCCGCGAGCAGGCCGCGCGCGACCTGGAAAAAGCGCATCCCGGCCTCACGGTCAAGATCACCTGGTACGAGAAGAACCCGCTGCTCGCCGCGCTCAAGACCGCCTTGCCGGCGGGCCAGGGGCCTGACGTGTTCTATGTCGAGCCGGACTGGACGGAGTACGTGACCGCCGGCTATCTGGCGCCCCTCGATGATCTCGTGAACTGGAAAACCATACAGCCCTGGGCGCGCCAAGTGTGGGTGCACGACGGCAAGACCTACGGCTTGCCGCAAGAGGCCTATACGAACGAGATCTATTACAACAAGGACCTGCTGAAGAAGCTGGGCGTGGAGCTGCCGGCGAATGCCCAGTTCACGCAGTCGCAATTCCTCGACCTCGTCAAAAAGGCCAAGGCCGCGAGCATCACGCCGATCGCCCAAGGCGTGGGCGACCGGCCGTTCCCCGGCGCCTACATCGTCGGCGAGGGATTGCTCCGCAAGCTGGGCAAGGACGATTACCGAAAGCTCTTCACGGGCAAGCTCTCGTTCCAGGATCCACGGGTGGCCGAGGTCTTCAAGTGGACCAAGGAACTGGTCGACGCCGGCGCCTATCCCAAGAACTTCATGACGCTGAAGCTCGGTGAATCCCACTACTACTTCTACAGCAAGCCGGGCGCGCTGATGCTGCCGATGGGAAGCTGGTACACGGGCCGCGCCTTCGTGCCGGAAGATAAAGGCGGCCAGCCCAAGGACTTCCCGCTTGGCGTCATGCAATTCCCAGCAATGGATGGCGGCGCCTGCAACCAATGCAAGACCTCGGCGATCGGCGCTAGTTTCGCGATCAACGCGGCGAGCAAGCAGAAGCAGCTTGCGGCAGAGTTCCTCAATGCGATGTCGACGCCGGCGATGGGCAAGCGGTGGATCGAGACGGTCTATTTGCAATCGGCGGTCGACGTCGACGTCAAGAACTTCAGCGGACCATACGCCGCCTACTTCACCGAGCTGATGGAGCGCCAGAAGGGGACCGACTACTTCATCGGCGGTCCCCGCGACATGGTCGAGGGCCAGTGCAAGGACAGCTTCGCCCAAGTCATGAACGCTGGCTTCCCGGGCGGGCTGCTGTCGGTCGACGATACGCTGAAGCAGATGAACGCGGCCTGTTATAAGGGCTCCTGACACCGACTGGAGGGGCAATGGCGGCGTGGATCGGGTGGCGCCTCTCCGAGCGCGACCAGAGCCCGATGCGCGCCGCGCCGCGCCCACGACGCTGGCGGTTTTCCTGGCGCCGGCGCTCATCCTTTATGCCGGCTTCATGGTCTATCCGGTGTTGCGCACCTTCTACAACAGCCTCCACACCATCAAGCCCCAGGGCATCCAGGAGTTCGTGGGGCTCGCCAATTTCCGTGAGCTCCTGAGCACGGACCTCGTTTTCTGGAAGGCGGTGGGGAACACGGCAATCTTCGCAGTCGTCGCGACGGCAGCCGACGTGCTGGGTGGACTGCTCATCGCGCTCTGCCTCTTCTCGCGGCCGCCCTTCGCGAAGCTGCTGCGCGTCGTCTGGTTTACGCCGGTTTTGATGTCTTACGTCGTTGTCGGGATCATCTGGGTGTGGATCTACGACTACGATTGGGGGTTGGCCAATACCGTGCTGCGTTGGCTCGGCCTCGGCGCCTGGGAACAATCCTGGCTCGGTGATCCCAGGACCGCGCTGGGGTCCGTGATGGTGACGCATATCTGGAAGTGGCTCGGCTTCAACATGATCATCTTCCTGGCGGCGCTCTCGGCGCTGCCGGCGGAAGTGCTGGGCGCCGCCGAGCTCGATAACTGTGGCTGGCTCGCCAAGCTTCTCTACATCATCATGCCAATGCTGCGGCCGACCATCGTTAACCTGACGGTGCTCTCCTTCATCGGCAAGATGATGATCTTCGACCTCGTGTGGATCATGACCGGCGGCGGGCCTCTCTGGTCGACCGAGACGGTATCCACTTACGTTTACAAACGCGCCTTCGACTGGAACACCTTCGACCTGGGCTATCCGTCCGCCATCGCCGTGTTGTGGTTCATCATCATCATGGCCTTCGTCATGGTCATGACGCGCCTGATGCGACAGCGGGACAAACTGGAATTCTAGCCATGGGATCGCCCGCCGCATCCTGGCTATCGCACGTCCGGCGCACGCCCCTGCTGGCGTTCTTGATCCTCTATACCGTGATCTCCGGCGGTCCTTTTCTCTGGGTCGCGAGCATGTCCCTGCGCACGACGCCGGAAATCTTTGCCGCTCCTTACGCGCTCCCGAGCCGCATCCATTGGGAGAAATTCGTAGAGGCCTGGACGAAATCGAACTACGGCACCTATTTCTGGAACAGCGTCATCGTCGTGGTGACCGCGGTCGCGCTGCTGACGGTGATCGGAGCGATGGTGGCACATTGCCTCGCCCGTTATCGCTTCCGCGGGAGCCGCCTTGTCCGCTTCCTCATCCTCTCCGGTATGATCCTGCCGCCGCAGCTGATGATTCTGTCGCTGTTCCAGATCCTGCTGGAATACGGGCTCTACAACACCCTGACCGGGTTGATCCTGGTCTATATCGCCGGCCATCTCGCGATGACCGTCTACATCCTCGAGGGCTTCTTCGCCCAGATCCCGCAGGATCTCTTCGATGCCGCGCGAATGGATGGCTACTCCGATTTCGAGATCTTCTGGCGCATCACTCTGCCGA
>JABCYT010000631.1 GCA_013290035.1 Alphaproteobacteria bacterium | reverse complement strand
AGGCGCACGTCGGGCCGATCAGTCGGCGCGTGCAGCTCGGGGCTCACCACCCAGTCACCGCGGCGGATGGCGTCTTTCGAGAGCCGCGGCCCGGTCAGGTTGAGCGCGCAGCGCTCGCCGGCCCGGCCGACCTCGGCGGCGCGGTTCTGGGCGTGCAGCGAGCGGACGCGCGCCTCAAGCCCCGACGGGGTTAGCAGCAGCCGGTCGTCGACCCTGATCTCGCCGGCATGGACGGTGCCCGTCACCACGACGCCGGCGCCCGCCAGCACGAAGCAGCGGTCGACGGCCAGGCGCGCAAAGCCCGTGGCGCCCTTGCCGCTTTCTCCCAACGCCAGCAGCTTGGCCTTCAACTCGTCGACGCCCTGCCCGGTCAGGGCCGATACCGGCACGATCTCGGCACCCTTGAGCGATGTCGACGCCAGCAGCGTCTCGATCTCGGCCATGCGCTCGAGGATCTGATCGTCGTCGGCAAGGTCGGCCTTGGTCACGGCGACGATGCCGCGGTCGAGGCCGAGCAGGTCGACGATCTGCAGATGCTCGACCGTCTGCGGCTTGATGCCCTCCGCTGCCGACACGACAAGCAGGGCCGCGTCGATGCCGGTGGCGCCCGCCAGCATGTTGTGCACGAAGCGCTCGTGGCCCGGCACGTCGACGAAGCCGAGCTGCCGGCCGTCGCCCAGGTCACTGTAGGCGTAGCCGAGATCGATGGTGATGCCGCGCGCCTTCTCTTCCTTCAGGCGATCGGCGTCGACGCCGGTCAGCGCTTTGACGAGCGCGGTCTTGCCATGATCGATATGGCCTGCGGTGCCGACGATCATGCGGCCCCGAGCTTGTCCAGTTGGCCGACGAAGGCGGCCTCGTCGTCGAGGGTGCGCAGATCGAAGTAGAGCTTGCCCGCGCCGATGCGGCCGATCACCGGGATCGGCAGGCCGCGAAAGGCGTCGGCCAACCGGTCGAGCCCCTTGGAGCGGATCGCCAGCGCAAACGACGGCAGCAGGTCGACCGGCAACGCGCCGGAGCCGATCTGGCCGCGGACGGGCTCGATGGCGACCTCGGCGCCGGGACCCAGCGCGGCGGCGAGCGCCGGCAGGACGCGTTCGGCAAGTGCCAGGATCTCCGCCGCCGGGCGGGCGAGCGCGCGAATCGTCGGCAGCCGCTCGGCCAGGCGGGCGGGGTCGGCGTAGAGGCGCAAGGTCGCTTCCAGCGCGGCCAACCGCACCTTGTCGAGGCGCAGCGCGCGTTTCATCGGATTGCGCGCGATGCGCCCGACCAGATGCTTGCGTCCGACGATGAGGCCGGCCTGCGGGCCGCCCAAAAGCTTGTCGCCGGAGAAGGTGACGATATCGACGCCCGCTTCGATCGCCTCGCGCGCCGTCGGCTCATGCGGCAGGCCCCAGGTCTCGAGGTCGACAAGCGTGCCGCTGCCGAGATCCTCGATCAGCGGCAGGCCCTTCTCACGGGCGAGCGGCACCAGCTCGGCCGCCGACACCGACTTGGTGAAGCCGGCGATGGCGTAGTTCGAGGGATGGACCTTCATGATCGCCGCGGTGTCCGGGCCGATCGCGGCGGCATAGTCCCTGAGATGCGTGCGGTTGGTGGTGCCGACCTCGACCAGGCGACAGCCGGCACGGGCCATGATGTCAGGAATGCGGAAGGCGCCGCCGATCTCGATCAGCTCGCCGCGCGAGACGATCACTTCGCGCCCCTCGGCCAGCGCGTTCAGCGCCAGCAGCACCGCGGCGGCGTTGTTGTTGACGGCGGTGGCGGCTTCGGCGCCGGTCAGCCGCAGCAGCCAGGGGGCGATGTGCTGGTCGCGCTCGCCGCGCGCGCCGCCCGTGAGGTCGTATTCCAGTGTCGTGGGCGAGCGCATGGCCTCGACCGCCGCCTGGATCGCCTCTTCCGCGAGCTGAGCGCGGCCGAGGTTGGTGTGCAGCACCGTGCCGGTAAGGTTGAAGACCCGCCGCTGCGAAGGCTGGATGAGGCCGGCCAGGCGGGCCGCGCACCAGCGGGCGCAAGCCTGCTCGTCGTCGACTTCCAGGGCGCCGCGCATGGCGTCGGCCCATGCCCGCAAAGCCTCGATCACCAGTGGTCGGCCGGCGCGCCCGATCAGTGGCGCCAGCGCGGGCCAGCCGGCCATGCGATCGATCGAAGGGGGATGGGGGATGGGAGCGCTCCCCTCGGCGCGGTCGGCACGCGACACGGTCATTGCGGCAGCTTGGCTCAGCCCGGCCCGTCGATCAATGGGACGCTGACGGCCGCGCCGGGCGATTACTGGCCGGCGGCAGCGACGCCGATGCGGACCAGGATCAGCACGGCAGACGACGACAGGCCGATCATGAGCGCGAGCCTGGTCGAAGAGATGCCCGCCTTGTCCTTCAGAAGCGCAATAACGGTCTTCATGTGAATCCCCACGTTTAGAACCCCGCCGGCCGAGGGCGACCCCGTCGCCCTGTTGGCCAGCACCCTTGCCCTCGCCCGATGGGACGAAAGCCATACCCACAAAGATAAAAATCACTTCCCACGACGCTGAGCCCGGGACCCCTCCCGCGCGCAGCGGCGCCTTATATCCGGCTCGGCTGTAACGTGCATGTCCGAAACGGCCGCAAATGGTTTCAATTGTTTCCGGCCGGCGGGCCGACGACACCCCGCCGCGTCAGGGCTTCTTCTGCAGACCCCAGGTCTCGGCCAGCACTTCGCCGATGCGGGCAGCCATCAGGCGATTGCCGCGGCTTTCATCGCTGGCATCGCGCAGGTAATGGATGTGATCGGCGTAGATCGTGCCCTTCTCGTTGGCGAAGATATCGCCCAGGTCGTAGATCGGCAGGCCGCGTTCACGCAGCGTCATCATGCCGGCGACGAGCTTGCGATAGAGGTCGCGGTAGCCCAGGTCGCCGACATTGCGCTTCTCCTCCTCGGTCAGCACCTTGCCGTAGGCCGGCGCCGGCTGGAGGAAGTAGGCCGACTTCACGTTGTATTCGTGCGCCACGGCTTCGGTTGCCCGCAGGTACTTCTGATAGAGGCCGAGCTGGATATCGAACTCCACCGCGGGGTCTTTGCGCAGTTCCATGGGCATGTTGAAGATGCTGTTGAGCGTCGTTTTCTTGGTCGAATTGAAGA
>JABCYT010000630.1 GCA_013290035.1 Alphaproteobacteria bacterium | reverse complement strand
AGGTGATCGGCGCCATCGGCGTCGGCGGTGCGCCGAGCGCCGAAGCGGACGAGCTTTGCGCCAAGGCAGGCCTCGACACGATTCGCAATCGCATCCGCTAATGTCGCAGGGTCGCCGGCACTTTTGGAACGCGAACGAATGCCGCTTTAGGCCTAGGAACGGACATCTTTGCTCGAGTCCGTCTAAGCCCGTTACGGGTTCACGGCCTAGGACGAGCTGTCGGGCGCCGGCTGGGCATCCAGCCACTGCCGCGCGGCATGCAGCTCGCGGAAGATCGCAAGCGGCCGGCGGGCCGGCGCCGCCTCGGCGAAGATCTGGGCTTGGGCGAAGCTCTCGTCGGAGCTCGCGACGATCGCCAAAGGACCGATCTGGCCATGCTGGGCGTAGAACATGACCCGCTGGCCGAGCGCCTTGAGGTTCTCCTCCGAGAGCGCCATCGGCGTGTGGGTGATCTCGAAGATCTTGCGATAGGCCATGGCGCCGTCAGCGGTGACGCCGGCGAAATACTGCTCGATGTCGGCCACCGTCACCTTGTCCTTGGCGACCGCGACGACCAGCCGCTGGGGATGCGAGACCGTCCAATGCACAGGCATCGAGCCAGCCTAGCATTGCGCCGACGCTGAAGCCACGATTCACCTTTGCGTATCGCTCGCAACTTACCGACGGGCGATCGTGGGCAGGCGACGGGCGGGTACGTGGCGGTCACGCGAGGTGAATATGCCTGTTACACTGGGCCGGCATGGCTGAGCTCGCAAATGTCCTCTGGGGCGCTGCCGTGATGTCGGCGCTCTGGACATTGCTCGGGCTTCCGATCGCCGCGCGGCTGGCGCCGCCTCCGATCTCTTGGCTGTGGGCGCCCGCGCTGGGCTTCGCGGTCCACACGTCGATCGCCTTGCCGCTGCTCGGCTGGCTCGGCATGGGCCGCGGCACCGTGCTCGCCGTGACGTTGGTGTTCACCGCCCTTGCGATCGCGGCGTGCTTCTTGCCACGGCAGCCCACCGTCCCGGCGAACTTATCCAGCCGTCAGTCGCTGTGGTTGGTCGCGGCCGTGGCGCTTGCGGCCTTGCTCGCGCTGGCACCCGCAGCTTCCGTCCTGCCAAAGGTGACGGGCGATGGCGTGACGCTCTCCGCCTCCATATTCGATCATGCCAAGGTGGCGCTGATCGACGAGACGATCCGCGCCGGCGTCCCGCCCGCGAACCCGTTCTTCAACGAGGTCGGGGTGCCCGGCGGCGTGGCCTACTATTACCTCTGGCACTTCGCCGCGGCGCTGGTCGCGCTGATGACAGGCTTGAGCGGTTGGGAAGCCGACGCGGCGTTGACGGGCTTTACCGCCTTCGCCTCGCTCCTCGTGATGATCGGTCTCGTCGTCCAGCTCGGTGGCAGGCTTCCCGCCGCTTTTGTCGTCGTGGCACTGGCGGCTACCGCTTCGCTGC
Organism: Alphaproteobacteria bacterium; assembly: GCA_013290035.1. Taxonomy (GTDB): domain Bacteria; phylum Pseudomonadota; class Alphaproteobacteria; order Reyranellales; family Reyranellaceae; genus Reyranella. Next base: position 1,682 of record JABCYT010000630.1, on the reverse strand, counting down.
GGCCAGTCCTGGAATCGCTCGCGCCGCAGGCGACCCAAGCCGTCATCGGCAAGGCGACGGGGCTGGGCGGCTGGCTCTTCCAGATCGCCTGGGCGCCGCAGCATCTCGCGTCGGCGTCCTGCGTCGTGCTCGCCGGTTTCATGTTGATCGAGGTCGCCCGCCACGACGGCTGGCTGGCGCCGACGGTCCTTGGTCTCCTCGCCGCCGGCGGCTTCGAATGCTCGGTCTGGGTCGGCGGCATCGTCTTCGCGCTAGGCGCCGCCCTGATCGCGCCTTACTTGCTGTGGTCGTTGGCGCCTCGACGACGCAGCGGCTTCGTGCTGCGGATTGTGGTTGCCGGCGCATTGGCAATCGCGATCAGCCTGCCATTCCTGCGCGATCAGATCGCGGCGGCGAGCGCACGTGTCGACGGGTCGCCCGTCGTGATCGCGCCGGTCGCCGTCCTCGGACCGTTCTTCGATCCGGTCGTGCGACGCCTGCTCGATGTGCCGGCCTTCTGGCTCGTCCTGCTGCCCGTCGAGTTTGCTGCATTCTATCCGGCCGGCCTGATCGGTCTGTTTGCGCTCCTCAAGGACGGCGACAGGCAAGCCGTGCGGGTCGCAGGCCTTCTGGCGGCGGCGAGCCTTCTGGCGGGATGGCTTCTGCGCAGCGTCGTGGCCGACAACAACGACCTGGGCTGGCGCGCGGTCCTGCCGGCCGTCCTGCTCCTGATCGTCTTTGCCGCCACGGCGATCTCTCGCTGGCCGCGGTGGCCGGCGCGGCTCTGCGCGATTCTCTCCGCCGTCGGCGCCCTCCTGACCTTGCCGGACGCCCTGCCGCTCCTGCGCGAGGATTTCCTCGCCTCGCCGACGCCGGACGAGCGGCTGTTGGCGACCACGCCGGCGCTGTGGCAGGCGGTGCGGCGGCATGCGGCGCCAGGCGAGCGGATTGCCGACAACCCGCGGTTCCTCGACGACATGACGCCGTGGCCTGCCAATATTTCCTGGGCGCTGATGGCCAATCGCCGCTCCTGCTATGCCGGCAACGAGCTCGCCATCCCGTTTGCGCCGATCCCGCCCGCGCGGCGCGCCGCGGTCGAGAGGCAATTCGCCCGCATCTTCGCTGGCGCGCCGGAGAGCGACGACATCCGGCAGCTCGCGGATCGCTTCCAGTGCGACGTCGTCGTGGTGACTCCGCAGGATGGCGCGTGGCGGCGCGACCCCTTCGCGTCGGGCGGGCTTTATCGTCTGGTGGAGACTCGGCCCGACGCCTGGCGCATCTACCGGCGAACCACCGCGCCGTAAGGCGTCAGATGCCGCTGAACCAGTTGAAGCCGCGGCTTTCCCAATAGCCGCCGGGGAAGACGTTGGTCACCTCGATTGCGGTGATCCATTTCGGGTTCTTGAAGCCGAGCTTGGTCGCCGTCCGCAGGCGCAACGGAAATCCGAACGGGTCGGTGATCGGCTGCTTGGCGTATTTCGTCGCCAGGATCGTCTGCGGATGGAGCGCCGTGGCCATGTCGATGCTGCCGCTATAGTCGTCGGCGCATTTGAACGCCACGTACTGCGCCGTGAGGTCGGCGCCGACCTTTTCGAGGAAGAGGCGCAGGTTCACGCCCGACCATTGGCCGATATAGTCCCAGCCCTCGACGCAGATATGGCGGATGATCATCTCCTGCTCGGGCAGCTCGGCGAATTGCTGGA
>JABCYT010000629.1 GCA_013290035.1 Alphaproteobacteria bacterium | reverse complement strand
GCGTGTCGGTGATTACCGCGTTGACGATGCTGGCGTCGCTGGCCGAGCGCTAGGCTTGCCGTAGAGCTGGTTGGCGCGCGCCTCGAAAGCCGAGACCATGCGCTTGACCGCTTCGGCGAACAGCAGTCGCACGGTCTGCTGCAACAGTCTCGAGCGGAATTCGAACTCCAGGCTGAAGCGAATCAGCGTGCCGTCCGGATGGGGCTCGAACGACCAATGGCTCGCCAGTTGCCTGAACGGTCCTTCGACGCCGGTGGTCTCGAGGCGCGGGCCGCCCTCGGCGTCGGGCGAGAGCACGATGCGCGAGACGAATTTTTCGTGAAAGGGCCCGAAGCCGATGGCGAGTTCGGCGAGTTGAACGCCGGGGCCTTCCTGGCGCCGTATGCGCGCCGCCGTGCACCACGGCAGGAATTCGGGATAGCGCGGGACGTCGGCGACGAGCTCGAACAGCTGTCGGGGAGCGAAGCGCACAACGCGCCGCTCGGCATGACGCGTAACCACGCCGCGATCAGCCCTTGAGATGCGCGGCGCGCGCCGCCTTCAGTCGGGCGAAATCGTCGCCCGCGTGATAGCTCGAGCGCGTGAGCGGCGAGGCCGAGACCATCAGGAAACCCTTGGCGCGCGCCAGCACGGTGAGTTCGTCGAATTCGGCCGGCGTCCAGAAGCGGTCGATCGCCGCGTGCTTGGGCGTCGGCTGCAGGTACTGGCCGACCGTCAGGAAATCGACGTCGGCCGCCCGCAGATCGTCCATCACCTGGAGGATCTCCTCGCGGGTCTCGCCCAGCCCGACCATCAGACCGGACTTGGTGAACATCGCAGGATCGATCTCCTTCACCCGCGACAGCAGTTTGAGCGACGTGAAGTAGCGCGCGCCGGGCCGGATGGTCGGATAAAGCCGCGGCACGGTCTCGAGATTGTGGTTGAACACGTCGGGGCGCGCCGCGGCCACGGTCTCGATGGCGCCCGGCTTGCGCATGAAGTCGGGCGTCAGCACCTCGATGGTGGTGGCCGGCGCCGAGCGCTGCAGCGCCGCAATGACCGCCGCGAAGTGCCCTGCCCCGCCGTCCGCAAGATCGTCGCGGTCGACCGACGTCACCACGACATGCCCGAGGCCGAGCTTGCCGACCGCCTGGGCGATGTTGGCCGGCTCGTGGGGATTGAGCGCGCCCGGCTTGCCGGTGGCGACATTGCAGAAGGCGCAGGCCCGCGTGCAGGTGTCGCCCATGATCATAAAGGTCGCGTGCTTCTGCTTCCAGCACTCACCGATGTTGGGACAGGCCGCCTCCTCGCACACCGTCGCGAGCCCGTACTCGCGCATCAGGCGCTTGGTCTCGGCATATTCCGGCGAGTTGGGTGCACGCACCCTGATCCAATCCGGCTTGCGCCGAATGGGATTGTCCGGCCGGTGCGCCTTCTCGGGGTGGCGCTCGGCCCGGCTCAGCGGGAGCTTGTCGATCGTGCCGTCCATCGCAGCCTAGATATGGAGCGGCCGGCCATACGCCGCCAGTACCGCCTCGTGCAACATTTCCGACAGGGTGGGATGCGGGAACACCGTTTCCATCAGCTCGACCTCGGTGGTTTCCAGGGTCTTGGCGACGCTGTAGCCATGGATCAGCTCGGTGACCTCGGCGCCGATCATATGGGCGCCCAGAAGCTCGCCGGTCTTGGCGTCGAACACCGTCTTGACGAAGCCCTCGGGCTCGCCCAGCGCGATCGCCTTGCCGTTGCCCATGAAGGGGAACTTGCCGACCTTGACCTGCAGGCCCTTGGCCTTGGCCGCTGCCTCGGTGAGGCCAATGCTGGCGACCTGCGGCTGGCAATAGGTGCAGCCCGGGATGTTCTCGATCTTCATCGGATGGACGCCCTTGAAGCCGGCGATCTTCTCGACCACCACGACCCCCTCGTGCATGGCCTTGTGAGCAAGCCAGGGTGGGCCCGCGACGTCACCCAAGGCATAGACGTTTGGCTCGCCGGTAAAGCCCCATTGGTCGATCACGATGTGGGTCTTGTCGACCTTCACCTTGGTGCCTTCGAGGCCCAGATTCTCCACATTGCCGACGATGCCGACGGCGCTGATGACTCGGTCGACGGTGATCTCCTGGCTCTTGCCGCCCGACGTGATGGTGGCCGTCACCTTGTCGTTGGCCTTCTTGAGGTTGCCGACGGTGGCGGCGGTCAGGATCTTCATGCCCTGCTTCTCGAAGGCGCGCTTGGCGAAGGCCGACACCTCCTCGTCCTCCACCGGCAGGATGCGCTCTAAAACCTCGGCGACCGTCACTTCGGCGCCCATGGTGCGGTAGAAGCTCGCGAATTCGATGCCGATCGCCCCTGAGCCGATCACCAGCAGCGACTTGGGAAACTCCGGCGGCACCATCGCCTCCCGGTAGGTCCAGACGAGCTTGCCGTCGGACTCCAGTCCGGGGAGCTGGCGGGCGCGGGCGCCGGTGGCCAGGATCACGTTCTTGGCGGTGAGCGCGACGTTGCTCTTGTCCTTCATCGCCACGGCGAGCTTGCGCTGGCCGCCTTCGCTGCCCGCGAGCTTGGCGTCGCCGTCGAACACCGTGATCTTGTTCTTGCGCATCAGCATCTTGACGCCGTTGCTGAGCTGGTTCGCGACCTTGCGCGAGCGCTCGACGACCTTCTTGGCATCGTAGGAGTAGTCCTTGACGGAAATCCCGAAGGACTCGGCGTGCTTGATGAGACTGAAGACCTCCGATGTGCGCAACAGCGCCTTGGTCGGGATGCAGCCCCAGTTGAGGCAGATGCCGCCCATATTCTCGCGTTCGACGACGGCGGTCTTGAGCCCGAGCTGCGCCGCGCGGATCGCCGCGACATAACCGCCCGGTCCGCCGCCGACAACGATGAGGTCGAAACTGGTGTCGGCCATCTTAACGCTCCTAGACCAGCATCGCCGCCGGCTGCTCGATATAGGCGCGCAGCGTCTGGAGATATTGCGCGCCCATCGCGCCGTCGACCACGCGGTGATCGACCGCCAGGGTGCAGCTCATCATGGTGCGCACGACCACCTGGCCCTTGCGCGCGACCGCCCGCTCCTCGCCCATGCCGACCGCCAGGATCATGGCCTGCGGCGGATTGACGATGGCGGAGAAGCTGTTGAT
>JABCYT010000628.1 GCA_013290035.1 Alphaproteobacteria bacterium | reverse complement strand
AAGACCCCGCACAAGCCCGTGGCGGGCTCTTGGCTCGATCGCCTGTGGCTGCTGGCGGTGCTCGCCGTCGTCGCCTATGCGCTGTGGCACGTCGTGCTGTTCACGCGTGCCTCGCTCAGCGCGCGGGATCTGCTGACCGCGATCGGCCTCGGCCTGCTGACCTTGCTGCGCGTTGCTGTCTTGATTGCGCTGGCCAGCGTCATCTGGGTGCCGATCGGCGTCTGGATCGGGCTGCGTCCCGGCATCGCCACGCGTGTGCAGCCGGTGGCGCAGTTCCTGGCGGCGTTTCCGGCCAACGTGCTGTTCCCCATGGCGGTCGTGGTCATCGTGCGCGAGCATCTCGATCCCGACATCTGGCTCAGCCCGCTGATGGTGCTGGGCACGCAGTGGTACATATTGTTCAACGTCATTGCCGGCGCCAGCGCCTTCCCGACCGACCTGCGCGAGGTCTCCACCTTGTTTCGCCTGCGCTCCTGGCAGTGGTGGCGCGAGGTCATCCTGCCCGGAATCCTGCCGTACTACGTCACGGGCGCGCTCACCGCGTCGGGCGGCTCGTGGAACGCCAGCATCGTGGCCGAGGTCGCGAGCTGGGGCGACACGAAGCTCCGGGCCGCCGGCTTGGGTTCCTATATTGCCGATGCGAGCGCCGCCGGCGACTATCCGCGCGTCGTCCTCGGTATCGTCGTCATGTCGGTGATGGTCGTGACCTGCAATCGCCTGATCTGGCGGCCGCTCTACCGCCTGGCCGAACGTCGCTTCCGTCTGGACTGAGGAGGTCCGCCATGAATGCCGCCGCTCCCGCGTTGGTCGAAGTCGATCATGTGCGCCAGCTCTACCCCAAGGGCAGTGGCGAGCACCTGCTGGTTCTCGACGACGTCACCTTGAAGCTGCGCAACAACGAGATCGTGTCGCTGCTCGGCCGCTCGGGCTGCGGCAAGTCCTCGCTGCTGCGTATCATCGCCGGTCTCATGCCGGCCAGCGAAGGCAAGGTGGCGATCGGCGGACGCGACGTGGCGGGGCCGGCCCAGGAAGTCGCCATGGTCTTCCAGACCTTCGCGCTGTTTCCCTGGTTGACGGTGCTCGAGAACGTCGAGATCGGCCTCGAGGCGCTGCGCATCGATTCGGCCGAACGCCACAAGCGCGCTCTGGCCGCCATCGACCTGATCGGGCTCGACGGCTACGAAAGCGCCTATCCCAAGGAACTGTCGGGCGGCATGCGCCAGAGGGTCGGACTCGCCCGCGCGCTGGTCGTCCACCCCAAGGTGCTGCTGATGGACGAGCCATTCTCGGCGCTCGACGTGCTGACCGCCGAGACGCTGCGCACCGACCTGCTCGATCTGTGGTGCGAAGGGCGCATGCCGATTTCCTCCATCCTGCTGGTGACGCACAACATCGAGGAGGCGGTGTTGATGTCCGACCGCATCCTCGTCTTCTCCTCCAACCCCGGCCGCGTCGTTGCCGAGATCCCGGTCACCCTGCCGGCGCCGCGCAACCGGCTGGATCCGGCGTTCCGCCAGATGGTCGACGACATCTACGCCCTGATGACGGCCAGACCCGCCGGCAAGCAGACTCAGGGCGCCTTCCCGGGCACCGGCATCTCGATGCAGCTGCCGCGTGTGTCGCCTAACATTATGGCGGGCCTGATGGAGACAGTGGCGGCGGCGCCCTACAACGGCCACGCCGACCTGCCGGCCCTGGCGGGGCCGCTGCACATGGAGATCGACGACCTGTTCCCGGTGGCCGAGACCCTGCAGCTCCTGCGCTTCGCCGAGCTGGCCGAAGGCGATCTCAGGCTCACCGACGCCGGCCGCCGCTTCGTCGATCTCGATCCCGACGGCCGCAAGCGGCTGTTCGCCCAGCATCTTCTGGCCTACGTGCCGCTCGCCAGCCACATCAGACGCGTGCTCGACGAGCGCCCCGCCCATCGCGCGCCGGCCAGCCGCTTCCGCGACGAGCTCGAAGACCACATGTCCGAGCAGTTCGCCGACCAGACCCTGCGCTCGATCACCTCATGGGGACGCTACGGCGAATCCTTCGCCTATGACGAGGCGACCGGCGTGTTCAGCCTCGACAATCCGAGCTGACGGCCGCCATCTGTCGAAGGCCAAACGGGGCACGCTTGAGCGAAAGCCTTCGGCATTTCAGGTTTCGATCGAAGGAAGAATTTTGTCTGTTTGGCGACTGACCCTTATGTGCCTTGTGGCGCTGGTCGCTGCGCACGCCCCCGGTGCCGCCGCCAACCTTTGCACGATAGATCATGTCGAACGAACCCCGGTGGGTGTGAATGTCTACTTCAGCGCGACGCGAATTTTGACGATCTATCATTCGGGACCGAAGAGTCGAGTCGTTGTGGCCGATCCCAAGGCGCGAGACGCGGTCGGCGGCGACCGCCTGGGTCCCTTTCGAGGCGTAGCGCTGGTTGTCGGTGACAGGGTGCTGATTCCTCTTGGCGACGCCTATCACACCTGCGAGCTCAAGGTGTTGGCGACCGATGGAAAAATAACCATCGACATAACTCAATGGGACGTCCGGGTTGGGGGATTCGGAGGGGATATGGGCGAAGGTCAGGTGCAGTCTATTGCGACGGAATGAGTGAGAGGTTTGCGAAACTATCGCGCCATCAGCACCGACTTGAGCACCCATTTGCGATAGACGCGCCCCAAGGCCGATGAAACGGCCGCATAGCGAAGATCATGCATTGCCTTCGGCGTTGGCCTCCTCAAGCACGATCGGCAGGAAGGTGTCTTTGGTGAAGGCGTAGTCCTTGGTGTATTCGGCTTCTTCGAGCGGCGCGCGCGCGGCTGCGCGGAAGAGCGCTTCGTGAAGCATGAGGTAATCCTGGCCCGTAACTTCCATGATCCAGCCTTTTGCTTCGGGCTGGTCGAGGAAGTGGAAGAGCGCAAAGAGCCGGTGGACGACATGCAAGATCTTGGGTGCTGATAGCTCGCCGGAAAGTCTTGCGACTGCGGCCATCGTTATCTCAGCGGAGCCGTGGCGTTCGTGAACGTCGGCCGCGTGAAGGTTAGCAGAGATGAGATGTTTGGCTTTCGAGATGGGGACGATCTTGGGCATTGGGCGATCCCTTGGGCGCTCACACCATAAGAGCCCCTTGTCGGGGC
>JABCYT010000627.1 GCA_013290035.1 Alphaproteobacteria bacterium | reverse complement strand
TGATCCTTCCGTAGCGGCGGTATCGTCGCCGCTGCCAGTGGGGTCGGGTGATAAAGCGGTGACTGTCCGATACTAACCCGATCAGGGCCGAGACTTCCAGAGCCTCGTCCGACGCCCGGCCACGGCGGTTTGCGCAGGGGTCATGCGCGCCGCGTCAGCTGGAACCGACGACGAAGAGCACCCTCGCGCGACAAGTGCCCCTGTCAGAAGCCGCCGAACGCCAGCGTGATCGCTCTCTCGCGCTCGCGTTCGGCGAGCGCGTTCTTGACCTGCTTGCGGAAGCGCTCGAGATCGGCGCCGCGCAATTGGGCGCGCTTGAGTTCCGGGTAAGCCAGCGGATCGACCGCCTTGCCATTGCTCAGGATCTCGAAATGCAGATGCGCGCCGGTCGAACGGCCGGTGTTGCCGACGAAGCCGATCAGCTCGCCCTGGCCGACGCGCGCGCCCTCTTGAATGCCCGGCGCGAAACTCGAGAGGTGCCCGTAGACCGTCGCGAGACTCCCTTGGTGGTCGATCCGGATCCAGTTGCCGTAGCCGCCGTTCGGCGCCGCGCCAATCACGATGCCGTCGGATGCGGCGTATACCGGCGTACCGGTCGGTGCGACGAGGTCGGCGCCGTCATGCATGAACAACGGCCGGACAACGCGCGGCGCCGGCGCAGTGACGGCGGCCTGCTGCGTCTGCGCCGCCACGTCGGACGGCGCATCGGCAGCCCGGGCCGCCGCGGCGCGGCGGGCTTCGGCGTTGCGCTCCGCGACGATGCGCTGAAGGTCGCTGCCATCGAGGGAGGGAGGCGAATTCATCGTGAAGCCCCCCAAACCGGGCGGTCCGGGCATGAAGCTGCCGTGCATCTGCCGGCGGGCGGGCTTTACCGGTTCCGGGCGCGCGGCCGCCGGCGGTTCCGGTGCAGGCGCCGGGACCTCGACATAGGCTGCCGGGACCGACTTCGCCGGATCGGGCAGCGGTCCCATGGCCAGCCCTGGCCCCGCAGGCTTGTCGAGCGGATCGGCGCGCAGCCCGAAGCCGGACGAGACGGTCACGACGTCGAGCGGCAGACGCATCGACGGCGTCGTCGCCGCTTCCCCGCTCGCCAGCCAGAGCCGCTCGACTCCACCTTGCGGGCGGAAGCGATGCAGGGCGATCGTGCCCTTGGCCTTGGTGCGCAGCTCCGCCCACATCACGCGGCTCACGCCGATCGGCGTGCCCTCCGCGGTGAACGCCTGCTCGTAGCGCACATAGAACTGATCGGCGGCTGCCAGGTTGCGACCGAGATCGATCGACGTGGCGAGGGCCCGCCGCACCTCGAGCATCGCGGCCGCCGGCACGCCGGCCTCTGCCAGCGATGCGTCGAACGACTGGCCGACGACGCCGCCCGCCGCGATCTGCCGCGTAAAGGGCTGGCAGGCGAGATATCGCGCGTCCTCGTCGGCGCTGCCCAGCAGGCGCTCCTCGGCGACGCGGGCATCCTCCGCATTCGCATTGCCATTGTCCGCGGAAACCGCCGCCGACATCGAGCCGAAGAACAGTGAAGCGGCGAACGCCGCAGCAAGCGATGCCCTTTGCATGAGCCCTCTAGGATGTTTCCGATAGATTCCGGACGCGCCTCATCCCCAGGCGCGGCTGGGCAAGGCCGCGCAAAGGCAGTTGTCGATCTTGGTATTCCCACGCCACCGGGGGGTTACCCCACCCGACCCTCGAGCCGCCCCACAGCGGCTTTCTCAACGCAATGTCCGAATCTACCCCAGCCGGACGATTACGCCTTCCTCGAACGTCGTTTCTACCGCCGAAATCACCGCGGGCGCCAGCCCCATCCGATGAGTTAAGGGGGCCTGCGTAATTGTGGCGCAGCTACGGCTCGGGCTTCCACGCCTTGACCCGCCGCTCGGCCTCGGCGATCTGCGCCGGGGTCATGCGGGCGGCCAGGGTGGCCTTGTCCTTCCGTGCCTGGTCGAGCCGGTCCTGGTTCTTCGCCGTGTAGCGCTCGATGGCGAGCGTCAGCCACTTATAGGCCTCGACGTCGTCGTGCGGCGGCGGGCCTTCGAAACCCAGCATGAAGCCGATGTCGTTCTGGGCACGGGCATAGCCCTGGTTTGCCGCCAGCAGGTAGAGCCGGGCCGCTTCCGTGTGGTCGCGAGGCACGCCCTCGCCGCTCCAGTACATGGCGCCCAGCAGGGTGCGCGCCTCGGCGTTGCCCTTGTCGGCCCAGATTTTCCAGAGCCGCGCCGCGGTCGCCATGTCCTTGCGCTCGTAAGCGGCCGCCGCGTCGCGCATGTCGGCCTCGAGCGAGGACTGCGCAGCGGCGGGGGCCGACAGGAGCAGCAGCATGAGCAGGATGGCGGCGACGGTCTTCATGCGATCATGATATCGCCGCCCACGGCAGACGGCGCAACTTCTTCCCAATCATGGGCGGCATGCCGCAGCTTCAGCAAGCTGGTGCTGTTCGCCATCCTCCACATCATGGTCGTGCTTTCCTGCCTGGCGTTGGCCTTCATCGGCAACGCGCCGCTGCTGGCAATCATCCTGGGCGTCGGCGGCACCGTGGCGTTGCTCGCCGCTCTCACCATCATTTCCTGACGGATCAGTCGAGCGCGACGCGATAGCGACTGATCGCCAAGGTCGACACGATCAGCAGGATCGCCAGCAGCGCCGCGAGCTCGAGGGAGATGCGATATTTTCCAGCACCTTACGAAGGGCTGTCGGCCCCTGCCGGCATCTCTATGGCGTGCCCTGGCCCCTGGTTTGTCACGGTCCTGCCATATGATGGTGAGCTAGGGTCGCCGCTTGGCCGGGGAGGAACGAGCAATGGCGCGACCCGCCGAAGGGGGGCTGGCCGACGCTAAGCCGCGATCGGAATTATACACTTCACCAGCGACTCTCGCGCTGCTGGCGGGCGTGCCGGTACTTGTCGCCTTATGGGCCCTTCTCTCTCCGGGTCTCGTGCTTTCGCACGAGATGACCTGGGACCTGCTCTACAATCTCTCCGGCGCCTGGCACCTGCTGCACGGCCACGTGGCCCATGTCGACTTCCACGAACCGGTCGGCCAACTCAACTTCATGCTGACCCTGCTCGGCTTCGAATGGGTCGGGCCGACTCCCTTCGCCTTCCTGGTCGGCGTCGCC
>JABCYT010000626.1 GCA_013290035.1 Alphaproteobacteria bacterium | reverse complement strand
AGCCGGTCGAAGTGGCGTCGGTCATCGCCGTGGCGATCGTGCTGTCGCTGGCGGCGGCGGCCTACCCGGCCTGGCGCAGCACCCGGGTCGAACCGGTCGAGGGACTGCGGCATGAGTGATCCGCTCTGTCCGCTGTCCCTGCGGGACATCAAGCGCACCTTCATCCAGGGCGACCGGCGCCTGGAAGTGCTGCGCGGCGTCTCGCTCGATCTTCGTCCCGGCGAGATCGTCGCTTTGGTCGGCCAATCGGGCAGCGGCAAGTCGACCCTGCTGCATATCGCGGGGCTGCTCGAACGGCCCGACGAGGGCGACATCATCGTCGACGGCAAGTCTGCCGGCGCCGCCGGCGACCGCGAGCGCACGGCCTTGCGCCGCCGGTTCCTGGGTTTCGTCTATCAATACCACCACCTGCTGCCGGAGTTCTCCGCCATCGAAAACGTGATGCTGCCGCAGATGCTGAACGGTCGATCGCGCGGCCAGGCGCGCTCCCGCGCCGCCGAGTTGCTGGCGATGGTCCAACTCAAGGACCGCAGCGATCACCGTCCGGGGCGCCTTTCGGGCGGCGAGCAGCAGCGCGTGGCGATCGCGCGGGCGGTCGCCAATGCGCCGCGCGTGCTCTTGGCCGACGAGCCGACCGGCAATCTCGATGCCGCCACCGCCGACACGGTGTTCCGCCAGCTCCTGTCGCTGGTGCGGGACACCGGGATGGCGGCGCTGGTCGCCACGCACAATCCCGACCTGGCTGCGCGCATGGACCGCACGGTGACGCTCAAGGATGGCGGGCTGAGCTGAGGCGTCAGACACGGCGAACAATTCTGCAAGCTTTTCAAGGGAGCAAACGGGCTTTACCCCCCTTATGGTGCTTACTTATTCGACGAGGCTCCGGATGGCGGGCAGGGCTATCTCAGGTGATGAATGCAAAGTTTTCCATCGTCTCGACCGAGGCCCCCCTCGACTTCGCTCGGGGCAAGCTCCGTCCCGAGTGGAGAGACCTTGTTCCAACGATAATCAGCTAATCGGGGACAGAAGGTCTCTCCGCGCGGCCCTTCGGGCCTTGGTCGAGACGACGGAAATTGGCACATGCGATAGCCCCGGGATGGCGGGCATCTCGAAGACAATAGTATTGCTAAATTATACTTGACTTTTACTAAGGCTGTGCCCATTCTAAAGGATATCTTGGAAAGCAGGCCGGATATCCGCCTGTGGGCAATCTGCAGGGGATTCCGCCTCGCTTTCCACAAGGTTGCAGCGCGATATTGATCCGTGGCCCTCGCCGATTTCATCCATCTGAAAGTCAGGTCCGCCTATTCGCTCACGGAAGGTGCGAACAAGGTCGAGACGGTCGTGGCGCTCGCCAAGGCGAACGCCATGCCGGCGGTCGCCGTCACCGACCGCAACAATCTCTTCGGCGCCCTGGAATTCGCCCAGTACGCGTCGAAGGCCGGCATCCAGCCGATCATCGGTTGCGACCTCGGCATCCGCCGGGAGGACGAGGGCGGGATTGCGACGGTGGGCAAGGCCCCGCCGGCCGATTGGCTCGCCCTGCTGGTCCAAAACGAGGCCGGCTACCTTAACCTGATGCGGCTGGTGAGCCGCGCCCATCTCGAGTTCAAGACCGGCGCGCTGCCGGCGCTGCCGCTCTCCGAGCTGGAAGGCAATACCGAGGGCCTGCTGGCCCTGGTCGGCAGCATGGGCAGCGGCGTTGGTCGCTTGCTGGCGGCGGGCCAGGGGCCGGCCGCGGCCCATCAGCTCGAACGCCTGAAAGCCCTGTTTGACGGCCGGCTCTACATCGAGCTGCAACGTCACGGCGAGGAGGGGGAACGGCGCATCGAGGGGCCGCTGCTCGACCTCGCCTATGAAAGCGGCCTGCCGCTGGTGGCGACCAACGACGTTCATTTCCCCAAGGCATCGATGTACGAGGCGCATGACGTGCTGCTCTGCATCGAGCAGGGCGCGCATATCGAGGATCCCAACCGCCGCCGGCTGACTCCCGAACACTATTTCAAGTCGGCCGCCCAGATGCGCGAGCTCTTCGGCGACCTGCCGGAGGCCTGCGACAATACGCTGGTGATCGCCCAGCGCTGCGCCTACATGCCGGCGCCGCGCAAGCCGATCCTGCCGCGCTACACCAAGCTCGCGGGACGCGCCGAGAAGGACGTGCTGAAGGAAATGGCCGAGAGCGGCCTGGCGGCCCTGCAACAAAACGACCGGCTGGCATCGGACATCGAATTCAAGACCTACCAGGAGCGGCTCGCCTACGAGCTCGACATGATCGAGAAGATGGGCTTCTCGGGCTACTTCCTGATCGTCGCCGACTTCATCCAGTGGGCCAAGGACAACGGCATCCCGGTCGGCCCCGGCCGCGGCTCGGGTGCGGGGTCGCTGGTCGCCTGGTCGCTCAAGATCACCGACCTCGACCCGCTGCGCTGGGGCCTGCTGTTCGAGCGCTTCCTCAATCCCGAACGCGTGTCGATGCCGGACTTCGACATCGACTTCTGCCAGGACAAGCGCGACCGGGTGATCCGCTACGTACGCGACGAATACGGCCATGACCGCGTGGCGGCGATCATCACCTTCGGCAAGCTGCAGGCCCGTGCCGTGCTGCGCGACGTCGGCCGCGTGCTCGGCATGCCCTACGGTCAGGTCGATCGGATCTGCAAGCTGGTGCCCAACAATCCCGCCAAGCCGGTGACGCTCGCCCAGGCCTTGGAGAGCGAGCAGCTCCTGAAGGAGCAATACGGCGCCGACGAGGAGATCAAGCGGCTGATCGATCTGGCGCTGCAGCTCGAGGGCCTCTATCGCAACGCCTCGACCCACGCCGCCGGCGTGGTGATCGGCGACCGGCCGCTCGACCAGCTGGTGCCGCTCTACCGCGACACCGACAACAAGGACTCGCTGCCGGCCACCCAGTTCAACATGAAATGGGTCGAGACCGCGGGCCTGGTGAAGTTCGACTTCCTCGGCCTGAAAACCCTCACCGTGATCGAGAAGGCCGTCGAGCAGATCGGCCGGGACAAGATCGACATCACGAAGATCCCGCTCGACGACGAAGCGACCTTCAAGATGCTGGCCAAGGGCGATGCCTACGGGGTCTTCCAGATGGAAGGCAGCGGCATGCGCGAC
>JABCYT010000625.1 GCA_013290035.1 Alphaproteobacteria bacterium | reverse complement strand
ACGAGCATTTCGACGCAATCGTGAAGTTATTGGTGAAGTGACCTGAGGTCACTGTTGAAGTGACCGAAGGTCATCCCGGGACGGCCCGTCAGGGCCGGGCCCGGGATCCATGAACACGGACCCCTACACCCACGAGCTCCAACATCGGCCTTACCGGATGGCCAGTATTCCTGGATTCCGGGCTCGCCGCTTTCGCGGCGCCCCGGAATGACGAATTGAGAATACCCGCTGCCTCAGCCTACCTCCCCCGCAAGCGGGGGAGGGTTGGGGTGGGGGCTGAGAGCGCTCCCGATTACGTGCGCAGGTATCCCTCGATCTCGGACTCGGCGTAGGTCATCACGTCCTCGACCGAGCGTCCCTGATGCGTGTGCATCGCGATCATCTTGATCAGCAGCGCTTGCGCGTACATCTGGGTGCCGATCTTCAGCGGCGCCGGATAGCCCGACAGGAACGGGATCGCATCGCCGCGCGAGGGATAATTGTAGTTGGTGCCCTTGGGCGGTCCTTCCTCTTCCCAGACCTTGAAATCCATGAAGCTGGCGAAGGGCGGCACGTCGAAGCCGACGCTCGCCGTGACCAGCTTTTCTTGCATCTCCCGGGTCGAGATATAGGCGAGCAAGGCTTTCGCCGCCGGAATGTTTTTCGAGAAATTCCAGATGCCCCAGAAGTAAGGGTTGGAGGGATCGTAGCGGCCGTTCGGCCCCTTCGGCGAATGGAACGCCCATAACTGCTCGGCGACCCTCGGCGCGTCGCGCTTGGCGACGGCATAGGCGCTTGGCGGGTTCATGATCAGCGCCGAATAACCGGAGATCAGCGCCTTGTTGTTCGAGGCGTTGTCATAGGCGTAGACCTCTTCGGGCAGGTGCTTCGACAGCCGCTTGAACCAGTCGAGCACCTGCCGGGTGGCGTCGGTCTTGACCGTGACGTCGCCCTTCTCGTTGACCAGGAATGCGCCATAGGCGGCAAACACCGCGCCGGCCATGTTGAGCGCGTCGGTGCAGGTGCTGAGCCCGAGCGCGAACGGATGGCCGTTCTTGTTGCAGGCCTCGGCCGCCTTCAGAAAGGTGTCCCAGGTCCAGTTGTCCTGCAGCTCCTTGTCGCCGGTGCCAGGCGGCGCCGGGTACATCTTGACGATGTCGATGCCGGCATATTCCTTCATCATGTCGATGCGGGCGCAGGGTGGCAGTTCACCGCTGGCGTAGCCGCTCGGCACCGCCAGCCAATGACCGTCGATCTTGCCGCAATACTCGGATGCCGTGGCCACCTTGCCGTATTTCTGGATCAGCGGCTCGACGATGTCGTCGACCGGCACGAAGCGCTGCTTCTGCGCCTCCACATACCAGGTGCGCAGCCCCATGATGTCGTGGCCGGCCCCCGCCTGGCCCTCGGCCATCAGGGTCAACAGATCCTTGTCGCCATTGGAGGTGATCAGGTCGAAGCTCAGCTCGACCTTCTCCTTGGCCGCCCATTCCTGGCAGACCCGCTCCAATTCCTTGCCGGCCCCGGGAACCCAGTGGTCCCACGCCCCCATCTTCAGCGTCCCGGCGGCATAGGCGCCATGGACAAAGGGAGCGGCCAGCGAACCGGCGGCGAGCGCCGGCGGGGTCAGGGCGGCGGCCTTCAACACGGCGCGCCGCGTCAACGAGCGTCTCAGCATGCGTCATCTCCAAAAAATCGAGGTGATTGCTCGCCTCTCCCGGCTGCGGCCAGGGGGCGCGGCGATGGTCAAGGTGTAGCATGGCCGCGCCAAAATGCCAGCCGGATCGCCCCCCGGGAATGCCGCTCTTTGGTGTAGCAACTCCACTGCGCACGCGGGATGGCGCCGCGGATGATGAAGGAACTTGCAGCGTGAAATGGCGAACCGTCTGGGACTGCGCCGTGGCGCCCGGCGTGCCGCGCCGCTCCTTCGCCGCCGCCGTCGTGGTCGGCACGATCCTCAACCTGATCAACCAGGGCGATGCGCTGTTCGGCGGCCGGGCGCTCGATTGGACGAAGCTCGCGCTGACCTACATCGTCCCCTATTGCGTGGCGACCTATGGCGCGGTCGCCTTCCGGCTCGAGGCGATGCGCCGCGAGAAGGCTGTCCCGCGCGATTGACCGAGCGCCGCGCGAGGTGCTTACCTCGACCAGCGAAAAGCCACCGGCTGAAAAGAAAAAGCGGAGGTCTTCATGATCATCGACTGCCACGGCCACTACACCACCTCTCCCCGCCAGCACGAGGGATGGCGGCAGCAGCAGATCGAGGCGCACGCCGCCGGCAAGCCACCGCCGCCGCGTCCGACAATGACGGATGACGAGATCCGCCAAACGATCGAAGGGGGCCAGCTCAAGGTGCAGCGGGAGCGCGGCACCGACCTGACGATCTTCTCGCCGCGCGCGGCCGGCATGGGCCATCACCTGGGCGACGCAACGATCAGCGAGGCCTGGGCCACCGCCTGCAACGAATTGATCTACCGGGTCTGCTCGCTGTTTCGGAAAAACTTCGTCGGCGTCGCCATGCTGCCGCAGAGCGCGCGCGTGTCGCCGAAGAACTGCCTCCACGAGATCGACCGCTGCGTCAACCAATACGGGTTCGTCGGCATCAATCTGAACCCCGATCCGTCCGGCGGACATTGGCAGGATCCGCCGCTCGGCGACCGCTACTGGTATCCGGTCTACGAGAAGATGGTCGAGCACGACATCCCGGCGATGATCCATGTCAGCGCCTCGTGCAATCCGACGCATCACACGACCGGGTCGCACTACCTGAACGGCGACACCGCGGGTTTCAACCAGCTGATGACGTCGTCGGTGTTCAAGGATTTCCCGACCATCAAATTCATCATCCCGCATGGCGGCGGCGCCGTGCCGTACCACTGGGGCCGCTATCGCGGGCTGGCGCAGGACGCCAAACTCGGCCTGCTGTCCGACCTGATGTTGAACAACGTGTTCTTCGACACCTGCGTCTATCACCTGCCCGGCCAGGAGCTGCTGGCCAAGGTGATCCCGGTCGACAACATCCTGTTCGCCTCCGAAATGATCGGCGCAGTTCGCGGCATCGACCCGGAGACCGGGCATCACTACGACGACACCAAGCGCTACATCGACCAGCTGCCGCTGTCGGCCGAGCAAAAGGCGCAGATTTTCG
>JABCYT010000624.1 GCA_013290035.1 Alphaproteobacteria bacterium | reverse complement strand
CGCCATAGCCTCTCAGGCCTTCAGCAGGATGGGCAGCGCCTGCTGGTAGGCGATTTCCGCCCGGGCCTTGAGCTCCGGCAGGGTGCAGCTGCCGATCGGATGCTCAACGCACAGGAAGGGATAGGTGGGCAGGCCAAGGACGCGGGCGATGTTGCGCGCCGTCACCTCGAACGGCGTGGTGCACAGCACCACCGCCCGCTTGCCCAGTTGTTCGAAGCTGATGCCGTCGTGCAGACTGCACGTTGAGCAGGAGCCTCAATCCCCCAAGCCGGTGATCAGGAAATCGACATCTTGCGCCGCCTTGACCAGAGTGGTGGAAGGCGCCGGTGCACTGGCGTTGGATTTCGAATAGATCGGGCGAATGGTGCAGCCATGGCGCTCGACGAACAGCGCGCCCACCTCGCGCAGCATCTCCTCCGCGTTGAGCTTGCCGTTTTCCAGGATGCCGATCCGCAGGCCCTCCAGGCTGGCCAGGGGCGGGGCGCGGAACGACTTGCGTTTCGGTCCGGAAGAGGTGGGGGCGTAGAGCTGCATCTGGATTGACTCCTTTGTCTTATGTGCTGATCGCGCTGTGCTGCAGGATCGAGCCGCGGCCGCGGCTCCACGACGGGATGAAGCACGAGTGGCCCCCGGCATCGCCGCCGCCCATCGTGATCAGGATATCGGCGGGCGAGAGCCCGCGATGCACGAAACCCTGTTCGGCGAGCGCGTGGGCCGCGCCGCCATGCTGCGTGTCGTACTCGCGGTCGCGGTACTTGCCGACGTTCTTCATGCCCTCGACCGAGCGCTTGGCGTGGGTGAAGAGGAAGTTCTGCGCGTCCTCGCGCGTCCAGCCGGTGCCGGCGACGATGCGCATGTGCTCCGGCGCCAGGATCACCACGCTTTGGCCCAGCGTGATGCAGCCATAGTTCGCCATGGCGTCGGCGACCGAGGCCAGCACCTGCTCCGGCGTGTTGCCGCCGTGGTTCTCGACATTGCAGAAACCGCCGCCGGCATAGGCGGTGACGGTCGAAACGCCCGCGGGATAGCCCTGCGTCGCGCACAGCGGGGGCCACGGATTGCCGCGCGCGCGCTCGGCGATGCAGAAGCTGTACTTGCCCGGATTGCCTTGCGTCGACTTGTCCGAGATTCCAGGCAGCATCTGGAAGACATTGCGCAGGATCAGCCGCACCGCCCGACCGATGGTGGCGTTGGCGCGATTGCCGGGGCCGAACAGGTTGACATCCGAATTCATGCCGATCTCGTCGCCATAAGTGCCGCTCACGATCAGCAGCGGCGCCGAGCCGCCGGTGCTGGCGGTCGAGCCGTGGAAATTGAAATCGGGCTTGTTCATCGCCTCGAACGCCGCGACGACCACCGGAAAATGTTCCGGCAGGCAGCCGGCCATGACGGAATTCACCGCGGCGGCATGCAGGGAGAGTTCCAGTCCGGTCGCGGGATGGGTCGCTATCACGGTCTCCGCCGGCCGGCTCTGGCGGGCCAGCATGGCGTCGACCCGATCGACGACCGGTGGAACGACCGGCAGCCCGTCGGTCCAGCCCTGCTCGTAGCAGTAGTCGATCGCGGCGAGCAGGTCGTCCGGAACCTCGTGAATGCGGGATGCAGTTCGGGCCATTTGCGCAGGTTCCGTTTCCTCTGGTCGCGGGAAGTCTAGGGCTGCCGAAAAGCCAGCGCAAATATCCAGCGCCCCGGAGCGCGGCAACCCCTTGACCGGTCCAATCGTTGCCATCTGAACATCCGGTGATCGCCATGCAAAATCCCAGACGATGGGGCTATCACGCCTCGACGATTCTCCTCGCACCTATCCTGATGGCGGCGACGACTGATGCGGCGAGCGCGGCGGGCTGTCTCGACGAGGTGCGGAACCTTGCCCAGCGTTACCATGTCTCGAGCGATCCGCCGACCGTGCCCGCCGACAAGGCGGCGCCGAAGACGGTGCAGCCGGGCGATCTCGCGCGCTCGGGCGGCGTGATCGCGCCACCGCCCTCGCCCGACAACGCCGTGATCACGCCGCCGCGCAGTGCGCACGATGCCATGCCGACGGTGCCGGACGTGAAGGATGCGCCGCCGAAAAGCGCGCCGGCCGACGCCGGCAAGCTCGGGGCCGCTGAGACGACTGCGCTGCAAGCCATCCTTGTCGCCGCGCGGGCCCAGGCCGAGCGCGGTGCAGAAGCCGAATGCCGCGATCGGCTGCGCGAGGCCCGCGAACTCATCGAGCGCGCCCAGAAATAACGCGGCTGACCGTCCGCCCCGCCCTTGACGGTGGCCGGCGCGATGCGTCCATCATCTTCGCGACGCAAGTGCCGGAGGATGCACCGCTATGTCGAGAATGAACGTCGGAACGATCACGCGCCGCGTTCACGCCGGCGCGGCGATGCTTTTTCTGCTGGTTTGCGCGACTGGCCCCGTGCAGGCCGACGATCGAGCGATCTTCGTGACCTCGCCCGGCCAGCCGCTGAATGTCGGCGACGCGATGCTGGCCGCGACCGCCTACCACGATTCGGGCGCCTATGATCGCGATGTCGCCCTGGTGGCGCGGCAAGCCGGCCGGTGGATCGCCGAGCGCGCGCCATCGGCCCGCCGGCCGGCCCTCGTGCTCGACGTCGACGACACGTCGTTGTCGAATTGGGAGGTGATCGTGCGCGACGATTTCGGCCGGCCCGTCGGCGGCCCGTGCGATCTCGCCCTCGACGCGCCCTGCGGATGGGCCGCCTGGGATCAGCTCGGCCGCGATCCCGCCATCCTGCCCACCCTGCAGGTTTTCCAGCAGGCGCGGGCGCTGGGTATCACCGTCTTCTTCATCACCGGCCGTCCCGAGAACCAGCGCGAGGCGACGGAACGCAATCTCGCCGCCGTGGGCTATGCCGGTTACGAAAAACTCTACGCCGTCCCCGCGGGCGCGCGCTTCTCGTCCGTCACCGATTTCAAGGCGCCGATACGGGCGGAGATCGAGCAGGCTGGATTTACCATCATCGCCAACATGGGCGATCAACCCTCGGACCTTTTGGGCGGCCACGCGGAAAGGATGTTCCTTTTGCCCAACCCATTCTACCGCGTGCCGTAGACCGGCGTATTTTGCGACGACCCGAGAACTGCTATCGCTGCGGGCGATAAGCCGATCGGGGGAGCGAT
>JABCYT010000623.1 GCA_013290035.1 Alphaproteobacteria bacterium | reverse complement strand
CGGCACGCACGCCTCGCTGCTGGCGCGGGGCGGCCTCTACGCCCGGCTGGTTTCGCGCCAGCTCGCTTCGGTCTATGCTCCGGCCGCTTCCTGAACCACTTTCGGAGCACGCCATGTTCAGCCACGTCACGGTCGGCAGCAACGACGTCGCCAAGTCCAAGGGCTTCTACGACCCCCTGGTGAAACCGCTCGGGCTGGTTCGCCATGCAGACTATCCCAACGCGGTCGCTTACGGCCCGACGGCCGGTCGGCCGCAGCTCTGGATCGTCAGTCCGCTCGACAAGAAGGCGGCCAGCGTGGGCAACGGCATCACCGTCGGCCTGGACGCGCCCGACCGCGCCGCGGTCGACGCCGCGCACAAGGCAGGCCTGTCGGCCGGCGGCAAGGACGAGGGTGCGCCGGGCCTGCGCACGCACTATCATCCCAACTACTATGGCGCCTATCTCAGGGATCCCGACGGCAACAAGATCTGCATCGTCTGCCACAAGCCCGCGCCATAAGTCCGTGTAGGAGAAGAGCATGAGCGAACCGTTCAAGGTGTTCTGGCAGCCCGGTTGAACCAGCTGTCTGAGACTCAAAGAGTTTCTATCGGTCCGTGGGATCGACTTCGTATCAGTGAATGTTCTTGAAGACCCCAACGGCATGGCCGAGCTGCAGAAGCTTGGCGTGCGCACCGTGCCCGTGCTGTCGCGCGGCGACAAGTACACCTTCGGTCAGAGCACCAAGCAGATCGTCGACTTCCTGGGCCTGAAGGAGAAGTCGGGCCCCGAGCTCTCGACCGAGGAGCTGGCGGCGCGGGTCGACAAGTTCATGGGTGCGGCGCTCGAACTCATCCCGCTGATGCCCCGCGACCGGCTGGACACCCACGTGCCGGGCCGTCCGCGCAGCTACCGCACGCTCGCCTTCCATCTGTTCCGTGTCGTCGCAGCCTTCCTCGACGCCAACGAGGGCGTCGCTCTCGACCAGGCGATGTTCCGCGAGGAGCCCGCGGCCGACGCCGATACCGCGACCCTGGTGGCCTATGGCGAGAAGGTGCGCCAGCGCTTCCGCGACTGGTGGAGCAAGGGCGACACGTCGCCCGCCAAGTCGCTGCCGACCTATTACGGTCCGCAAACCCTGCACGAGCTGATGGAACGCACAACCTGGCATTCGGGCCAGCACGTGCGGCAATACATGATGCTGCTCGAGAAGGAAGGCGTATCGCATCACCGGCCGCTGGTCGCCGCCGATTTCGCCAAGCTGCCGATGCCGCAGAACGTGTGGGACGGTTGACGACTGCATCCGGCTCGCTTACAGCCGGATGGGCATGACAGCCAAGTTTCCCAGCCGGAAATATCCCAACGCTGGCGCCTTCGTCGCGGACTACGCACGCCTCGTTGCCGCGGGTCTGACGTCCGTCCGTTCGTCCGAAATCGATCGGGCCGCCGCCGCGCTCAAGCAGGCCATCCAGGACGACAGGCTGATCTTCGCCTGCGGCAACGGCGGCTCGGCGGCGATCGCCAACCATCTCGTCAACGATTGCTCGAAGGGCATCGCCACCAATACGACGCTGCGCGCGAGGGTTGTGAGCCTGTCGAACACCATCGAATTGATCACGGCGATCGCCAACGACATCGAATATGCCGAGATCTTCGCCCATCAGCTCCGCAGCGCGGCCCGGCCCGGCGATGTGCTGATCACGATCTCTTCGTCGGGCGATTCGGAGAACATCGTGCGGGCGCTGGCCTGGGCGCGGGACAACGGCCTCACCACCATCGCGATGTCGGGCTTTTCCGGCGGCCGCAGCGCCAAGGCAGCGGACATCAGCCTGCATGTCGCGGCCGAGAACTATGGGGTTGTCGAGGACGCCCACCAGGCCCTGATGCACATTCTCGCGCAGTATGTGCGGATGTCCGAAATACCGGAAGCGAGCCTGGCGACGCTGCGGTTTTAGACTTTCCGGAAACCTTCCGCGTGCTGGGGCGTTACCTGCGGTAATCCAAAAGCCCAGGAGTACGTCATGCGCAATTCGGCCACCCACAACGGCAAGGATCTGGCCCGCGAGATCGCCCTTCTCAAGGCCCAGCTGGAGGAGCTTTCCGACAGCGTCAACGATGCGGGCAATTCCATCGTGGCGCGCGGCGGAGAGGCAGTCGAGGAGACCCTGCGCTCGGCCCGCGAGCTGATCGCCAAGTACGGCGATACCGCCAAGTCGATCGTCAACGAGACGGCCAAGCTCAAGAACAAGGCGACCGACACGCTGATCGAGCATACCGAGGCCCGGCCGCTCACCACCCTGGCCGCCATCGTCGGTATCGGCTTCCTGGCAGGCTGGCTTTGTCGTCGGAACTAAGCCGGCGAAAAGGACCCTTTCCGCGCCGGCGAGACCTTCCGTGATCGGCCCCCTTCTGCGCGTAGCGGCCTCGGCGGCGGCTGCGCGTTCCCTGCGCATGGCTGCCCATGACGCGGCGACGCATGCCCTGCTGATGCTGGGCGCCGGCGCCGCCATCGCGGTCGGGGCCGTCTGCCTGACCTGCGCAGCCTTCGTGCTGCTGGAACGCAACATCGACCCGGCCGGCGCCTGGGCGATCGTCGGCGCCTTCTGGGCGCTCATGGGCCTGTTCTATTTCGTCGCCACCAGACGGCGTCGCGGCTGACGCGGCGGCTTGAACGGCGGGCGTTTCACCGAGGCGAGCGCGGGCTTGCTCGCGACTTTCTCGCTCACCGGGCGATCATCCGACAGCATCACTTCCAGCCAGCGCAAGGACGGCAGGTGCGCGGCAATGGTGCTGAGCAGGATCAGGAGCGGCACCGCCACGATGGCGCCGATGGCGCCCCACATCCAGCCGAGCAGCGCGATGGTGACGAACACCGCCACGGTGTTGAGCGCGCAGCGGCGGCTGACGAACATCGGGGTGATGAACTGGGATTCGGAGAAGTGGATCACGAGCAGCGCGGCCGGCGGCCCCAGGATATGCAGCCAGTCGTCGAAAGTGATGAGGGCGACCAGCGCCACCACGCCAATCGCGAGAGGCGCGCCGACGAACGGCACGAAGGACGCCAACCCCATGACGATTCCCCACATGATGGCATTGGGAAAGCCCAGCAAGGCCAGCGCCACGGCGGCAACCACGGCCACGCAGGCATAGATGAC
>JABCYT010000622.1 GCA_013290035.1 Alphaproteobacteria bacterium | reverse complement strand
TGGACCGACACCAGCCTCGGTTCGCCATCGGCGAGGGCCTCGCGTGCGGCCTTGAGCACGGCCCCGCGGGCGCATCCGCCCCCGATCCAGCCCGCCATGATCCTGCCGTCAGGATGGATGACCGCCTTGGCTCCGGCCTTGGCGGCCGTCACTGAAACGGTACGCACGACGGTCGCCAGAGCGAAGGCTTCGTCGGCCGCCTTGAGGCGGGTCACGAGTTCCATCGTGTCGGCATGCAGGTTCTTGGGCAGGTTCGTTGAATGGGCGCTCATCGGTCGCCTCCGTCACAGCTTCGCCAGATAGGGTTCGAGATCCGCCAGGCTCCTGAGCGTGTTGGCCGGCGCATGGAGATCGACATGCGGCAGCGCCGCCTTGATGCCGGCGGCTTCAGGTGCATAGTCTTTCCAGGCCATCATCGGGTTCAACCACACAATGCGGCGGCAGCGCTTTGCCAGGGCCGCCATCTCCCGCCCAAGCAGGGCTGCATCGCCGGTTTCGTAGCCGTCCGAGATGATCATCACGCAGCTGCGCGAATGGATGACGCGGGTTGCATACCCGCGGTTGAAGGTCTGCAGGGACGCGCCGATCCGCGTGCCGCCGCCGGCGCCCTGGGCCATCATCGACAGGCGATCGAGGGCGCGCGCGGGGTCCTTCTCTTTCATCGCGTCGGAAACGTGGGCGAGCTGCGTGTGGAAGAGGAATGCCTCGGCCTCGCGGAACTCGTCCAGCACGCCGTGGATGAAGCGAATAAAGACTCCAGTATACAGGCTCATCGAGCCGGACGCGTCGAGCAGGACGACGAGCCGGAGCGGCTTGTCCTTGCGCCGGCGCTTCACGAGATCGAACGGCACGCCGCCATGGCTGATGTTGTTGCGGATGGTGCGGCGCAGATCGAGCCGATGGCCGCGCCGCCGCGCGAGGTCGCGACGCGTGAGGCGGGTGCGCAGCGTTCGCGCCAGCCGCGCGGCGATGGCGTGCGCTTCCTCGATCTGGCCGGGGTCGGCCATCTTCCGGAAGTCGACTTCGGCCAGGTTTTCGGCGCCCGATGCGCCTTCCAGACGCCCTTCGCCGGCGTGATCGCCGGCCACTTC
Source organism: Alphaproteobacteria bacterium (assembly GCA_013290035.1). Lineage (GTDB taxonomy): Bacteria > Pseudomonadota > Alphaproteobacteria > Reyranellales > Reyranellaceae > Reyranella. The sequence continues at coordinate 2,049 of JABCYT010000622.1, read as the reverse complement.
GTCGGATGAGGGCAGTTGATCGGTTGCGGTCTGCCCGCCTGCCTGCAAGGCCCCGTCCTGCAGGCTCTTGAGGGACGGATTGTTCGACGGCGCCGCCTGGCCGGACAGGCTAGAGCGCGACCTCACGCGCATGCCGAGCCAAAAGGCATCGAACAGGCCGTCGAACTTCGTCCAGTCCGATTTGCGGGCGGAAAAAAGATGCTTGAAGGCCGAGCGCAGCAAGCTCGGCCTGTCGGCATAGCCGGCGGCGATCAGGGCCGCCGCGTCGTGGCCTTCGCGCAGGCCGGCCGCGAAGCCGTTGTCGCGAAGCGTGCGCAAAAAGGCGGCGAGCCTCGCCGAGACCAGACGCGACACCGCATCCATGTCGTCGAGTGTCGGCGGCGTGCAGCAGCTCATGCGACCTTCGCCAGCAGGCGGCTGGTGACCTCCCGGGTCATGCGCGCCTTGTCCTCGCGGGTCTTGAGCAGGCACGCCATCGTATCATAGACGGTTTCCGGCGCCCCCTGCAGATCGCGGACGTCGAGCCCGACCAGCGCGGCCGCCCAATCGAGCGTCTCGGCGACGCCGGGTACCTTGCGAAGCTCCTCCTTGCGGATGCTTTCGACCATGCGGGCGATCTGGAGCGACAGCGCGGCGCCGGCGCCGTCGATCCGCGCCATGATGATGCGGGCTTCGCGATCGACGTCGGGATAGTCGATATAGTGGTAGAGGCAGCGGCGGCGCAGCGCGTCCGACAGTTCGCGCGTGCCGTTCGAGGTCAGCACCACGTGCGGGATCGACATGGCCGGGATCGTCCCCAATTCCGGGATGGAAACCTGGAAGTCGGACAGCAGCTCGAGCAGGAAGGCCTCGAATTCCTCGTCGGCGCGGTCGACCTCGTCGATCAGCAGCACTGGCGGTTTCGGTTGGCGGATCGCCGCCAGAAGCGGCCGCTCGAGGAGGTATTTCTCCGAGAAGATCTGCTCCTCGATCTCGGCCGCGTCCTTGCCGCGATGGGCCTGGATGGCCAGCAGCTGCCGCTGGTAGTTCCATTCGTAGAGCGCGGCCGACTGGTCGAGCCCTTCGTAGCACTGCAGGCGGATGAGCCCGGTCGCATGGACCGCAGCGAGCGCCTGGGCGACCGACGTCTTGCCGACGCCGGCCTCGCCTTCGAGCAGCAACGCGCGTTTGAGCAACTGCATCAACGCGATGGCGGTTGCCAGTTCGCCATCGGCGATATAGCCGACGTCGGCGAGGCGCGCGGCGATCTGGTCGCGGGAGAGGGTCATGGCGGGCACCGACGCATCAGCCCTCCATCCCGTTACACCACGACACCGAGGCCCTTCGCCGCTCGCCAGTTGCGCCAATAGTCGTGCGGCATCTGGATATGGGTGCTGCCCAGGAAGGAGAAGGCGTCGTTGACGGCGTTCGAAAACGCCGGCACGCCGCCGACATTCGGGCTCTCGCCGACTCCCTTGGCGCCGATCGGGTGATGCGGCGAGGGAGTCACCGTGAAGTCGGTCTCCCAGTGCGGCGTCTCGACCGCCGTCGGCATGAAGAAGTCCATGAATGAGCCGGTGACCACGTTGCCAGTCTCGTCGTAGCGGATCTCCTGACCCATCGCGATGGCGAAGGCCTCGGTCAGGCCACCATGCACCTGGCCCTCGATGATCATCGGGTTGATGCGCGTGCCGCAATCGTCGAGGGCGTAGAAGCGGCGGACCTTGTAGACGCCGGTATCGACATCGATATCCATGACGCAGATATAGGCGCCGAACGGGTAGGTCATGTTGGGTGGATCGTAGTAGCTCACCGCCTCCAGGCCATGCTCCATGCCGGGCGGCACGGAATTGTAGGCCGCCCAGCAGATATCCTTCATGGACATCGATTTTTCCGGCAGACCTTTCACCCGGAACCCGTCGACATCCCACTCGAGGTCGCCCTCGTGCACTTCGAGCTTGTAGGCGGCGATCATCTGCGCCTTGGCCTTGATTTTGCGCGCCGCCATGGCGATCGCGGCACCCGCCACCGGCGTCGACCGCGAGCCGTAGGTACCGAGGCCGTAGGGCG
>JABCYT010000621.1 GCA_013290035.1 Alphaproteobacteria bacterium | reverse complement strand
ACCCTGGCGTCCAACGCCTGCGCGATGCGCGCCGAGACCTTCGCGGTGTCGTTGTATCGGTCGAGGCTCGCCATCACCGGCACGCGGCTGCGCTGCGCGCCGCCAAGCAGGGTGGAGAGCGAGCGCCCCGTCGCCTTGCCGGCAATATCCCAAAGCGCCATGTCGACCGCGGCCAGGGCGTTGAGATTGGTGCCGGCGCGGCCGAACGAGGCCAGGCGAAGCCGGGCGTCCACGTTCAGGCGCTCTCTTTGCTCCACGGATTTGCCCAGGAAGAGCGGCGCGATGGCGTCGCCGATCGCCGCGATCAGGCTGCGCTGCAAGGCCGGGCGAAGGCACAGGCACTCGCCGTAGCCGACCAGCCCGGACCGGACCGTCACCTTGCACAGCACCAGATACAGCGCATCGCTCGCCGCCGGTCTGTTGATGGGAAGCCGCAGGGCGATAGGGTCGATGCGATCGATGATCATGGCCCCCCAATTAACGTCTTTTGCTGGAAGCGCGCCATGATTCTTGCATAGGCTGTCGTGCTGCCATTCGGAACAGAAAGGAACACCTCGTGAGCCCTCCGCCGATCGATGAAGCTGAACTCGGGGCAATGCTTGCCCGGGCCGGCCTGACGCTCACGCCCGAGCAGGTGAAGGCCATCCTGCCCGGCGCCGCGATCTTCCGGGACATGATCGCGCGCGTGAACGCGCCGCTGCCGCGCGAAGCCGAGCCGGCGCTGACCTTCGACGTGGAGCAGGGCTGATGTCGGCGATCCTGACCATCGCCGAAGCTGCCCGGCGCATCACCGCCAGGCAACTCTCGCCGGTCGAGCTCGCCAAGACCCATCTCGATCGCATCCGCCGCCTCGATCCGCAGCTGAATGCGTTCCTGCTGGTGACCGAAGAACGCGCGCTGGCGGATGCCAGGGCCGCTGAAGCGCGGCAGATGTCGGGCGGGTTGCGCGGCAGGCTCGACGGCATCCCGATCGCGCACAAGGACATCTACAGCACCGCCGGGATCCGCACGACGGCGCATTCCAAGCTGCTGGAGCACAACGTGCCCACGCGCGATGCCCATACCGTGAAGAAGTGGGCGGACGCGGGCACGGTCATGCTGGGCAAGCTGGCGACGCATGAGTTCGCCTTCGGCGGGCCGTCCTTCGACCTGCCCTGGCCGCCGGCGCGCAACCCGTGGAACCGGGACCGCTTCACCGCAGGATCGTCCTCAGGCACCGGGGCGGCCGTCGCCGCGGGTCTCATCCTGGGCGGAACCGGGTCCGACACCGGCGGATCGATCCGCGGACCGGCGGCGCTCTGCGGCATCGCCGGCATCAAGCCGACTTATGGTCTGTCCAGCCGGGCGGGAATCCTGCCGCTTGCCTTCTCGCTCGATCACGCCGGCCCGATGGCCTGGACGGCGGAAGATTGCGGGCTGCTGCTGCAGGGCATGGCCGGTCCCGATCCCGAGGACCCGGCGAGCGCCGATCGGCCGGTGCCGGATTTCACGGCCGAGCTCGGCAAGGGCGTGAAGGGGCTGCGCATCGGCGTGGTCCGGCATTTCTTCGAGCGCGACCATCGCGCGTCGGACGCCACGCGCGCCGGCATCGACGCGGCCCTGGAGTTCTTCCGAAAGGAAGGCGCCGAAGTCCGCGACATCACCCTGTCCCCGGCCGCGGATTACCACGCTGTCGGTTATCTGCTCATGGTCACCGAGGCGTTCGCGCTGCACGGCCCGTGGATGCGCGAGCGCTTCATGGACTACGGCGAACTGTTCCGCGATCGCGTCAGCCTTGCCGCCACCGTCAGCGGTCCGGACATGATCCAAGCCACGCGGCGGCGCCGCCTGCTGTGCCGGGAAATGGCGGCGGCGATGGAAAATCTCGACGTCATCGTCAGCGCCTCCCAACCCGGCGAGGCGCCCCGCATCGACAGCGTGCCGAAATGGGCCAACATGGAGAAGCCGTCCTTCACCATGCCGTTCAATGTCACGGGTTTTCCAGCCATCAGCATCTGTACCGGCTTCGGCGAGGGCGGCCTTCCCGTAGCGATGCAGTTGGCCGGCAAGCCGTTCACCGAGCCGACACTGTTGCGGGCCGCACATGCCTATGAAACCGCGATGCCGTGGCGCGCGCGGCGTCCGGCGATGGCCGGCTGACACGCTGATGGGCGCGCGGCCCCGCAAAGATCCACGATCGCCACTCTTGCCAGCGGTCGCTCAAATGGTCACCGTCGGCAGGCGGGGTCTACCATGGATCGACAAATGACCTATGCGACGAGACTGGTAGTTGCGCTGCTGAGCCTGGCGTTGACGCTTTCCCCGCCCACGGCGCGGGCGGCGGACTCCGTCGATCTGCTGCTGGTGCTTGCTGCCGACGTTTCGCGAAGCGTGACCGAAGCCAAATTCAGGCTTCAGCGCGAGGGCGCCGCCGCCGCCATCTCGGATCCCGAAGTGCTGCGGGCCATCACATCCGGCCCGAACCGGCGCATTGCCGTGTGTTTCCTCGAATGGGCGACCACAGGCATGCAGAATGTCGTGGTCGACTGGACGTTGATCGAGGACGACGCTTCCGCGCACAGCTTCGGCGACAGGCTGGTCGAGATGCCACGATCATTCGCCGGCAGCACCTCGATCAGCAGCGCCATCGACTTCTCGGTGACCCAGCTCGAGCGCGCGTCGTTCACGTCGAATCGCCGTGTCATCGACATCTCCGGTGACGGCAACAACAACTCCGGCCGTCCCGTCACCGACGCCCGCGACGACGCCGTCGGCAAGGGCATCACCATCAACGGTCTGGTCATCCTGACGCCGCTCGGGGAATCGTTCCGCCCGGAGCACACGCATCCGCCGGGCGGCCTCGAAAAATACTTCCAGGACAACGTCGTCGGCGGTTTCGGCTCATTCACCGTTGTGGCCGAAGGACATGAGTCATTCGGTCGAGCCCTGACGAAGAAGCTGATCGCGGAGATCGCCGGTCTGCCTGGCCCTCAGCTCGCGGCCGCGCCTGTTCTGCCTTAGCGGCTGTCGTACAGCCCCATGACGATCGCCTCCAGCGCCAGGAAGAAGGCGAACAGCACGATTCCCACGCCGCACAGCAGCAGGATGGCGGCGAGCAGGAGCGCGGTCTCGAAGTTGTTGGCCGAGAACAGGATGATGTAGCCCAATC
>JABCYT010000620.1 GCA_013290035.1 Alphaproteobacteria bacterium | reverse complement strand
TTGGTCACGCGCTCCGACAAGAGGCCGTCGACGAACTCGACGATGCGGCCCAGGATATCCGACAGGACAGCCAACGCGAGCTCGGCCAGGAGCAGCACCCCCAGCCAGTTGAGCAGGCCGCTCGCCAGCCAGTCCGCGAACGTCGCCGGCCGCCCCGGCAGCTGCACCAGATGCACCACGTCGTCGATGATCAGCTTGCCGATATAGAGGGCGACGACCGGCAGCAGCGCCCGCACCAGTCGCAACAGCAGCGACGAAAGGGTGAGCGACGGGCTGGTCCGCCAGACCATCGCGATGAACGGTCGCAAGGTGCGAAGTGCGCTGAACCGTTCCTTCAGGGAGCCGATGTTCGGACGAGACATCCGGGACAATCCTCAGCTTGGCGAGCCGGCCGGCAGGTCATGGCTCACCTCATGATCGGTCGGCAGCCGCGGCGCATAGCCGGCGCGCTGGAAGACCGATTCGTGGATCAGCGACTTCGGCGGCAACCAGCGTCGCCGGCTGGAGTTGGCGCGAAGACTCTCCGCCCCGGTGGCATAGTCGAAGTGATACTTGGGAACGTACTCGAGCAAACGCCAGTAAAGATGCGCCGCCAGTTCGTCGTGCATCTGCCCGTCGGGATCAGGCCCCTGCCCGGCCGCGATCGCGGCATCCCGGCGCACGGCGTCGACGAGCAAGCCGGCCGCTTCGGCTTCCCGCAGCATCCAGCGCAGGGCGATCTTCGACAGGCCGCTCTCCGTCTCCGGATAGCCGCCGCCGACATCACCGTGGAAGCCGACGAACCACACCTGCTTCAGGTCCTTCGGACCGGAACGAGCCGCGTCGTCGCCGGGCCGCCACAGGTTCGGGCGATAGAAGCCGCGCCGCTCGTCGAGCGCGATGGCGTGGCGGCCGATCTGGATATCGGGGTTGTTGGCGGTATAGGGGATCTTGAGGGGATCGTTGATCCAGCCGACCGAGGAAACGGTGTCCCAGACGCCGACAAAATGCGGCTTGCAGGCGCCGGCCGCGAAAATGTGCCGGAAGCGGTCGACCAAGTGGAAATACTCGGTCCTGGGCCCGCGCTCGGTGCCGATCGCATTCATCAGGCGGATGGCATAGGGGATCGATGTCTCGTGGCCCGGTCGCAGGATACCGCAGCTATGCAGCAGCGAGGCGATGGCGCGAACCGTGTAGGCGCCGCGGCTGAAGCCGAACAGGAACAGCCGATCGCCCTCGCTCGCCTTGTAGTTGTTCATGATGAAGGTGTAGGCGGCCGTGATGTCGCTCTCCAACCCGTAGCCGATCGTGAAGCCGGCGAAGATCGTGGCCTTCTTGCCCCAGCTGGTGAGCGCGCCGGGCGCTTCCATCGTGCCGACGCCGGGGTGATAGAAGATCAGCTGTCTTGCCGCATCGTCGACCAGCACCGAGTAGAGTTTGACGACATTGGTGTTGTTCCGGCTGAATTGATTGGCCGTTCCATCGCAGCATACGACGATGTTCTTGCCCATGGGACAACCTCCGCTGGCATGCGCAGAGAGTCTACCACTTTAGGCGCCCGGCATCTTGATGGCCGAATTGCGACGCTCGACCATCGACTCCTCGAAGGCGCGCGGGTAGCGGTGCGGTCGGGCCGACACCTTGTCGAGCTTGGCGAGTGCGGCGGTCGGCAGGCGCCAGCCGCCGGCGCCCAGCGTCTCGCCGAGCTGCTGGGCGTTGCGGGCGCCGACGATGGCGCTGGTGATGTAGGGTTGGTCCATCACCCAGCGCAGCGCGGTCTGCGCCGGCGAGCGGTTGATCTCGCGCGCGGTGTCGAGGAGCGTCTGCAGGATCTCGGCATGGTTGGGCGCGAAGAAGCGGCTGTTGAAGCCCCAGCCTTCGGCCGAGCGCGTGCCGTCGGCTTTCAGGCTGCCGGGCTTGTACTTGCCGGCGAGATAGCCGCCGGCCAGCGGCGACCAGGCGACCAGGCCCAACCCCTTGGCCTGGCAGGCCGGCACGATCTCCTCGTCGATGTCGCGCACCACCAGGCTGTATTGCGGCTGGTAGGCATCGAAGCGCGCCCAGCCATGCGTGTCGCTGAGCCACAGCGCCTCCATCAGGCGCCACGTCTCGTAGTTCGAGCAGGCGGTGTAGAGGATCTTGCCCTGGCGCACGAGGTCGTCGAAGGCGCGCAGCATCTCCTCGAGCGGCGTCTGCACGTCGACATGATGGATGTAGTAGACGTCGATATAGTCGGTCTGCAGCCGGCGCAGGCTGTCCTCGACCTGCTGCTTGATGTGCAGCCGCGACATGCCCGAATCGTTCGGCCGCCCGCCCATCGGATTGAAGACCTTGGAGGCGACGACGGCGTCCTGCCGCCGGCCCTTCAGCGCCTCGCCCAGCATCGTCTCCGACACGCCGCCGACATAGGAGTTGGCGCTGTCGAAGAAATTGACCCCGGCATCGAGCGCCGTGCCGACCATGCGGCTCGCCTCGTCCTGATCGGCGCCGTTGCCGAAGGTCATGGTGCCGAGGCAGATCTCGGAGACTTTCAGGCCGGCGCGGCCGAGACGGCGGTAGTCCATCAAAGCTCCCCTCATGTCGGGACGACAGCGATTAAAGGCCCAGCATCGCCTTCGCCAGCACGTTGCGTTGCACCTCCGACGAGCCGCCGTAGATCGTGGTCTTGCGGGTGTTGAAGTAGCGCGGCGAGACGTCGTCGACATAATCGCCGCCGACCGGCACGATGTTGCTGTCGTAGTTGCGCAGCTCAGTGAACGGCGCGCCGTACCAGCCGACCGCCTCGACGGCGAGCTCGGTCACCTTCTGGCCGACCTCGGTGCCGCGCATCTTGACCACCGAGCCCATGTTGCCCGGCGCGTCGCCGGTCTTGAGGCTGGAGTAGAACATCATCTCGTTCATCTCGACGGCGTCGATCTCGATCTCCAGCGCCGCCATCTTCTCGCGCCACCGGGCGCTGGCCGACAGCGGCTCGCCGGCGTCCAACTGCGTCTTGGACAGCGTCTGCAGGTGACGGAAAGCCTTGCGCAAGCGTGGCCCGTGCGCCTGGCCGCCGCGCTCGAACTCGAGCAGGTACTTGGCGTAGGTCCAGCCCTTGTTCTCCTCGCCCACCAGGTTCTCGACCGGCACCTTCACGTCGGTGAAAAAGACCTGATTCACCTCATGGCGCATCGGC
>JABCYT010000619.1 GCA_013290035.1 Alphaproteobacteria bacterium | reverse complement strand
GCGGGCGAACTTATCCAAGGCGACAGTGGCTGCGCCCAAACCGGAAGGTGCGTTCGGTGAAATCGATCCGGAACGGCAAATTGCGGACTTCGTTCATTGCTGTCCTGCTGTTGGCCTTGCAGTGTCTCTGCATGCCCGCATTTGCCCAGAGCGCGGGCCAGACACTGTCTCCCGAAGCGAAGATGAATCGGCGCTTCCCCCAGCCGGTAAGGGTCGGCGATTTGATCGGCCTGCCCGTGCTCGACGACGATGATTCAACGATCGGCTACGTTCACGATGTCGTGCGGACGCCGGCGGGAAAAATCCAGCTTGTCGTGCCGTACAGCCCTTGGTTCGGCTGGGTGAGGGCAGGCGGACCGTTCGACTGGAACCGGCGCCCTGTCGCCGTGCCGCTCGAAACAGTGGCGATCCTTGCCCGCCAGCTCGACGCACTCGACATGCCGCGCTCTGCGTTCGACGCGGCGCCGACGTTCAGGGCGGACCAGGCCACGTCGATCGGCCGCGATGAAATCATAAAGATCGCGCTCGGCCGGCGATGAATATCCGATTCGCCCGGCCATCGTCGCAACGACAGGGAACTGCCTTGCGGGCAATCGGGTTATCACGCCAGGACCAGGGCCTCCATGGATCATGAAACGCGCTCGCCTGTGAAAACCCGGACGCTGCTCGCGCAGGGTCTTGGCCCGGCCGAGTCGGCGACCAAGGCCCTGGTCTCGCCGATCCACATGTCCACCACCTACCTGCGCGATGCCGACAACGGCTATAGCGGCGGCCGCATCTATGGCGCGACCGATAATCCGTCAGTGCAGCAGGCCGAAGCCTTGTTCGCCGCGCTCGAGGGCGCCCAGGACGCGCTGATGTTCGGGTCCGGCATGGCCGCGGCGAGCGCCGTCTTCCAGGCCCTCGAGCGTCCGACGCACATCATCGCCTCGCGCGGGATGTTTTACGGCCTGCGCGCCTGGCTGGCCGATATCAGCGTGTTCGGCCATTGCGTGACCTTCGTCGAGACATCGGATCTCGATGCCATTCGCCGAGCCATGCGTCCCGGCGAAACCGGCCTGTTCTGGGTCGAAACGCCCAGCAATCCCCTGTGGACGATCACCGACATCCCGGCGGTCGCCGAGATCGCCCATTCTGCCGGTGCCTTGCTGTGTGTGGATGCGACGGTCTCCACGCCCGTCTTGACCCGGCCGATCGCCGTCGGCGCCGATATCGTCGTGCATTCCGCCACCAAGTACCTGAACGGCCATTCCGACGTGATGGCGGGTGTCCTGGCGGTCGCCGAGCGCAATGGATTGTGGGATCGCATCCGTCGCGGCCGCGCCCAGATCGGCGCGACGCTGGGTCCCTTCGAGGCCTGGCTCCTGATGCGCGGGGTCCGCACGCTGCATGTGAGGGTGAAGGCGCAATCGGAGACCGCTTTGATGCTGGCCAACCGTCTCGCCGGGCACCCGGCCTTGAGCGCCGTTCTCTATCCTGGCCTCAGGTCGCATCCGGGCCATGCCGTTGCGGTTCGCCAGATGATCGGCGGGTTCGGCGGCATGATGTCCATCCGCGTGAAGGGCGGCGAAGCGGCAGCTGTCGCCACGGCCGCTCAGGTCCAGCTCTGGAAACGCGCGACGTCGCTGGGCGGCGTCGAAAGCCTGATCGAGCATCGCGCCTCGATCGAGGGCACCGGAACGCCGTGCCCAGCCGACCTGCTGCGCCTGTCGGTCGGCCTCGAGGACATCGACGACCTGTTCTTCGATCTGGTGCAGGCCTTGGGATCGGCCGCCGCCGCGGCGGGACATGGAAAAGATGGGATCCGAGGAGGAGTCTGATGGGCAGCGTCGCCGTCGGCATCATGTGCAAGACTCCCGCGCCGGGCCTGTCCAAGACGCGCCTGTCGCCGCCGCTGCGTCCGGACGAATGCGCGGCGATCTCGGCCTGCTTCATTCGCGATCTGTCGCGGACGATCGGCCGGCTGGGTGAAAGCGGCGATGCGACGGGCTATGCCGTCTATACGCCGGTCGGCTCGGAGGAAGCTTTGCGGCGGCTGTTGCCGCACGGTTTTGGACTGATGCCGCAAGTCGACGGCGACTTCGGCGTCCGGCTCTTCGAAGGTGTTCGGATGCTGCTGGAGGCGGGACATGCCGGCGCCATCCTGGTCAATTCCGACAGCCCGACCTTGCCCCTGCCGATCCTGCGCGCCGCCGTCGATGCGCTGGGACAAGGCGACAATGTCGTGCTGAGCCGGGCAGCCGACGGCGGCTATACGCTGATCGGCCTGTCGAAGCCGCATCGCCGGCTGTTCGAGGACATCGAGTGGAGCACCAGCACGGTCCACGCCCGGACGCTCGATCGGGCCCACGAAATCGGCCTGCCGGTGGTCGATGTGCCACCCTGGTACGACATCGACGACGCGGCCTCGCTCGTCATGCTCGAAAAGGAATTGTCGGGAAGCAAGCCCGGCTTCTCCTCCATGTCCGGCGCCGATGCGCCTGCAACCCGGCGTTTTCTGCGCGACCGTCGCCCGTCCGTCGCCTCTTCCGCGGCGTGATGTAAGCTGGGCCCATGCTCCTGCCGACCGGAAGCGCGCGTGTCGCCGTCGTCGTTCCGTGCCTCAATGAGGCTGAACCGATCGGCGGCGTCGTGCGCGAGATCCTGGCGCAGCAGGTCGACGCGGTCGTCGTCGTCGACAACGGCTCGACCGACGACACCGCCGGCCGGGCTGCGGCCGCGGGCGCCAAGGTCGTCCGCGAGCCCGTGCGCGGTTACGGGCGCGCCTGCGCCACCGGCGTGGCGGCCGTTCCGCCGGACACCGACATCGTCTGCTTCCTCGATGGCGACGGCAGCGACGTACCCGCCTTCCTGGCCGCCATCGTCGGGCCGGTCGCGGCCGGCGATGCCGACTTCGTCATGGGCTCACGATTGCGCGGCCAGCGCGAGGCGGGCAGCATGACACCGCAGCAGCTCGTGGCCGGCTGGCTCGCGGGCCGGTTGCTGCGCCTGGCCTATGGCGTGCGCTTCACGGACATGTCGCCGTTTCGCGCCATTCGACTCGATCGCCTGCGGTCGCTGGGCATGAGCGAGCTGACATTCGGCTGGAATCTGGAGATGCAGATGAGAATGGCCGCGGCCGGCTGGCGCATCCTCGAAGTACCGGTCGACCATCGCCGGC
>JABCYT010000618.1 GCA_013290035.1 Alphaproteobacteria bacterium | reverse complement strand
GCCAGCAGCGCGCCAACCTGATGTTCTATACCGGCCGGCGCATCGGCGGCGAGCAAGCCGTCGCCTGGGGCCTGGCCGACGTGCTGGTGCCGCTGGCCGACGTGCGCAAGGGCGCGATGGATCTCGCCAAGGAGATCGCCGAATCGGCGCCGCTCGCGCTCCTGTCGACGCGCGAGACCATGCGTCGCGGCTTTGCCGATGGCGCCGAGGAAGCGACCGAGCGCGAGCTCACCGAGCAGGACTGGACGCGCAAGACCGAGGACTTCAAGGAGGGCGTGAAGTCCTACGCCGAGAAGCGCGTCGGCAACTTCAAGGGCCGCTAGTTCTTGTCGTCCTGAGCGTAGCGAAGAGGACCCCATGGCGATTGCGAGCGGTGTACTTGTCGGCACGCCATGAGATCCTTCGCTTCGCTCAGGATGACAGAGGTTACCTAAGAGGACATCAACATGGGTCAAGTTTCGGGCAAGGCGGCCATCGTCACTGGCGGCGCCTCCGGCATTGGTGAAGCCTGCTCGGAGACGCTGGCGCGCGAAGGCGCATCGGTCCTCATAACCGACATCGACGACGCGCTGGGCAAGGCTGTCGTCGAGCGCATCGCCAAGGCCGGCGGCAAGGCGCGCTACCGGCATCTCGACGTGCGCGACGAGGCGGCGTGGCCCGGCGTCATCGCCGAGGCCGAGCAGGCCTTCGGCCGGCTCGACATCATGGTGGCCAATGCCGGCATCGGCATCATGTCGCCCATCGAGACGATGTCGCTTGCCGACTGGCAGCGCCAGCAGGCGATCAACCTTGACGGCGTGTTCCTGTCGATCAAGCACGCCATCCCGGCGATGAAGAAGGCGGGCGGCGGCTCGATCGTGCTGATGTCGTCGATCGCGGGCCTGCGCGGCGCGCCGGGGCTCGCCGCCTATTCGGCGACCAAGGGCGGCGTGCGTCTTTTGGCGAAGTCGGTGGCGCTGGAGCATGCCGCCGACAACATCCGCTGCAACTCGGTGCATCCCGGCATCATCGCCACGCCGATCTGGGGCAAGATCCCGACCGGCGCCGAAGGCAACCGCCGCAATGCGCCGATCGATCCGCGCGAGCGCGCCGCGGCCGTCGTGCCGCTCACGCGAGTCGGCGAGGCGCAGGACATCGCCAACGGCGTGCTGTTCCTCTGCACCGAGGCTGCCAACTACATGACGGGGCAGGAACTGGTGATCGACGGCGGCATGACGGCGGGCGGAAGGCCGCCGCAGCGGCAGTAGGTTCCGTGGCCGCCGCTGCAGCAAAGGGCTGGATCGTCGTCGCGGCACTGAGTGCGGCGATCGCGATCGCCGTCGGCGCGTTTGCCGCCCATGGCGTCGATCCCTCGACCGAGGCCGGCCGCAAGGCGCGCGAGTGGCTGCAGACGGGCAGCCAGTACGAGCTGGTCCACGCGTTGGCGATCCTGGCGGTGGTCGTCCTGGTCCGCGGCACGATGCTGAATGGCCGCGTCGCCCTCGTCGCGCAGTGCCTGTTCCTCGCCGGCAGCGTCTTCTTCCCGGGCGCCCTCTACGCTCTCGCCTTTGGCGGCCCGCGATGGTTCGGCGCGGTGGCGCCGCTCGGCGGCACCGCTTTCATCCTGGGCTGGCTGAGCGTCGTGGCGGCCGCTGTGATGAGGCCCGACGCCGACTGACCTCAGGAAAGTTGCTCGTCCATCAGCTTCAGCGCCTCGGCGGCAAACGCGCGCATATTGGCCACGCGGTCATTCGAGCCCGTGCGCAGGGTACGCGCGACCTTGCCCTTGGGGCCGACGACGGCGACGCAGGTGTGGCCGGCGGGGTCGCCGTACGAATTGCCGGTCGGTCCGGAGGCACCGGTTTCGGCCAGACCCCAGGTCGTGTTCAGCCGCTCGCGGACGAGCTCGGCCGCCAGCGTCGCCCACGGTTCGGAGGAGGAGCGGATGCCGGCGCGCTTTTCCTGGGTTGCGGTCAGGAAGGCCTCGCCGGCCGGGCGCGTATAGACCACCGCGCCGCCCATGAAATAAGCCGAGGCGCCCGGTACGGCCAGCAGCACGGCCGAGATCAGGCCGCCGGCCGACGATTCGGAGACGCCGACGGTTTCCTTGCGCGCCTTCAGTTTCTCGCCGACTTTCTTTGCCAGCGGCAGAAGCGAATCCATTCGTCAGTCCTTCTTCTTGGTGAAGATGTCGAGCACCAGCGGCACCGATTTTCCGATCCACACGGCGCGATCGCGATGGTCTTCGAGATCTTGGCCGGTATTGGGATGGATGAACACGGTGAGGTCGCCGTGGTTCAGTGTCAGCCAGGAGATCAAGGGCGCCAGCTTGTCGTTCTTGAATGCCACCTGGTAGCTGAACATCGGATGCGGCCCGACCGGCTTCTCGTGGAAGCGCCCCATCTCGATGTCGAAGCTCTTTTCGATGCGCTCGCGCAATGCCCAGGCGGCATCGCGCGAGGCAGTGTCGAAATAGACGTGGGCGTGCCAGTCCTTGATTTTCGCTGTATCCATGGCTGCAGCCTACCACATTGCCGAGCCCGCCTGTCGGAACCTGGAACCGTTCCCCGGACCGGGTGGGCTTGCTAGGGTCCGTCATCATGAACTTCGATTTTTCCGACGACCAGAAGCTGCTCAAGGAGCAGGTTCGTAAATTCTTGGCCGACAAGTGCCCGACCAAAGTCGTGCGCCGCGTGCTCGACGGCAACGAGACTCATGCCGAGGAGGTCTGGAAGGGCCTCGTCGATCTCGGCGTGCCGGGCGTCGGCATTCCGGAGGAATTCGGCGGGCTCGGCCTCTCGCCGCTGGAACTCTGCGTCGTCGCCGAGGAGATCGGTCGCGCCGCCGCGCCGGTGCCGTTCGACACCTCGGTCGTACTGGCGACCGAGGCGCTGAAGCTCGCCGGCTCCGATGCGCAGAAGAAGAAGTGGCTGCCGCTGCTGGCGTCGGGCGAGGCGATCGGCACCTTGGCCATCGCCGAGGGCCCGCAGCCGCCCCGGCCGCGCACTACCCGTACGACCTTCGGCGGTGGCCGCCTCAACGGCCGGAAGGTGCCGGTGGCCGACGGTGAGGCCGCAACCTTTGCGGTCATGCTGGCCAATACCGGCGGGCAAGGCGATCGCGCTGTGTCGCTGGTGCTGGTCGACCTGAAACAGTCGGCGGTGAGCAGGAGGCGTGTCGAG
>JABCYT010000617.1 GCA_013290035.1 Alphaproteobacteria bacterium | reverse complement strand
AGCCCAGCTCGAGGCTGGTAACGCCGAACAGGCCGGCGTAATCGACCTTGGGGTCGGGGCCGGTATACATGCGCGCCGTTTCGAACGAGGGTCTCAGCCCGATCCGTTCGGCAAGCGCGATGGCCGGCTTGTTGATATCGGGCATGTCGATCGCCACGGCCGTCGCGCCGGTCTTGGCGGCGAGAGCCGAGACCAGGGAAGCGGCGATCTCCGGCGACGCGGCGAACAGCGGGCCCACGCGCGACGCCGCCTGGCACGTCCGCATCACCGCAAAGCCCGCCAGCTCGCCGTCGCGCACCGCCACCATGGCGGCGCGTTCGGGCAGCGTGATCCACGACGCCAGGAAGGAATCGCGCGCCTCGGGAAAGAAGCGGCGGTCGTAGGCGGCGAGCTTGTCGAAGGCCACGCTGCGCGCATCGAGCAGGCTCACGCCCGCAGGGACCGCGGCAGCGGCCGGCGTTCCTTCGTGGCGGACATTGTTCCAGGCGTTGCGGAAGCCCGACTTGCGGTAGTTGGCCTGCTGCGCCACCACGCCGTCGAGCCCGACATTGCGGCCCTCCAACCGCGCCATGCCGGCGCGCCAGACCTGGATGCCGTAGCCTTTGCCGCGCACCTGCGGTCGGGCGATGTAGAAGCCGAGGAAGCCCAGCGCCGGGCCGTACTTCACGACGGAAATGCAGACGACCGGCTCGCCGTCGAGGCGGCCGATACGGAAGGCGCCAGGATCGGCGGCAAAGAAGGCGTGGGTGTCGGTATTGCCCGGATTCCAGCCCTCGTCGGCGGCCCATCGGGCCATGCGCTGAACGTCGTCGGCGCTGCCGACCGCGATCTCGAAAGTCATGCGGCGAAGCTAGCCGAAACGGCGGCGGGCGGCGACAGTCGCTTGCAAATGCCTCGCCATCGTCGTCAGACTGGCCTGCAACAATAAACGCGCGGAGGATACGCAATGAAGCGGCTGGCCCTGCTGGTGACGATGCTCTTCGTTTCACTGCTGCCGACAAGTCAAGCAGGCGCGCAGCAATGGGTGGCAAGCTGGACCGCCTCAGTGCACGGCCCCTACCCTGTCGGCAATCCGACCGCGCAGCCCGAACTCAAATATGCCTTCCCTTCCGCGCAGCAAGGCGCCCGCAACCAGTCGTTCCGCATGATCGTGCGGCCCGATGTCTGGGGACCGCAGACGCGTATCCGGCTCTCCAACGCCTTCGGCACGCAGCCCGTCACCTTCAACGACGCCTATGTCGGGCTGCAGGAGAGCGGCAGCGCGGTCCTCAAGGCAACCAACCAGCGGGTTCTTTTCGGCGGCCAGAAAAGCGTCACCGTCCAGCCCGGCCAGAGCGTGGTGAGCGACGCGGTGGCGCTGCCCTTCGTCAAGACTCCCCCTGACCCGCTGCTCAAGGGACGCAAGCTCGCGGTCAGCTTCCATGTCGTGGGTGAAAGCGGCCCGATGACCTGGCACGCCAAGGCGTTGCAGACCTCCTACCTCTCGGCGCCGGGCTCGGGCCCGCATAGCCAGGACGAAGGGGAAAGCCCCTTCCCCTTCTCGACGACCTCCTGGTACTTCCTCGACGAGGTCGACATGAACCTGCCGGCCAAGGCTGACGTCATCGTGGCCTTCGGCGATTCGATCACCGACGGCACCGCCAGCACGATCAACGGCGACGACCGCTGGCCGGATGTCCTGTCGCGCCGCCTGCACGCCGCCTACGGCGACGACTTCGTCGTGGTCAACGAGGGCATCGGCGGCAACCAGGTCGTGGGACCGGCAGAGTACACGCCGGCCAAGCCGATGGCCGGCGGCCCCAGCGCGCTGTCGCGGCTCGACCGCGATATCGTGAGCCTGCCCGGCGTGTCCGCCGTGATCTGGCTCGAGGGCATCAACGATTTCGGCGCCGACGCCTCCGCCAATGCCGTCATGGCCGGCTACACCAAGGGCGTCGACTATCTGCGCCAGAAGATGCCGGGCGTGAGGATCTACGTCGCCACCCTGACGCCGGCCCTCAACAGCGCGATCGCGACTCATGGCCGGCCGGAAGTCGACGCCAAGCGCAAGGCGCTGAACGAGTTCTTCCGGACGTCCAAGATCTTCGACGGCGTCATCGACTTCGACAAGGCGACGCTCGATCCCGCGACCGGCGAAGTGAAGGTGGAATTCCAGCCCAACTCCTCGACCGGCGGTCCGGGCGACAAGCTTCACCCCAACCGCGCCGGCTATGCCGCGATGGGCAACACCATCGACCTTGCGGTGATCACCGGGCGCCAGAAGTAATCTTGCCGGACCGCGGGCCTCCAGGCCCGCCTCTTCGTCTTTGCTGGGAGCGCGCCACTCCCGTGGCGCTTGGGCTGTGTGATCCACGAAGATGCGCCATGGAGTGGCGCGCTCCCAGCCATGAGCGGGCCTGGAGGCCCGCGGTCCGGCAAGATTACTCCGCGGCCTTGGCGGCAGCCGAGAAGAAGCGGTTCTCCGGCCGCGGCAGGCCGAGATTCTCGCGCAAGGTCTTGCCTTCGTACTCGGTGCGGAACAGGCCGCGGCGCTGCAGCTCGGGCACGACCTTGTTGACGAAGTCGTCGAGGCCGCCCGGCAGGTAGGGGAACATGACGTTGAAGCCGTCGCTGGCTTCGGTCACCAGCCACTCCTCCATCTGGTCGGCGATCATCTTGGGCGTACCCATCACCGCCAGCCCGCCATAGCCGCCCAGGCGCCCGGCGATCTGGCGCACCGTGAGGTTCTCGCGCTTGGCCAGCGCCACGACCCGTTCTCGGCCGCTCTTGCTCTGGTTGGTCTCGGGAATCTCGGGCAGCGGCCCGTCGGGATCGAACTTGCGTGCATCCTGGCCGACGGCGATGGAGAGCGCGGCAATGCCGCTGTCGTAGCTCACCAGGCTGTCAAGCCGGGCGCGCTTCTCCTTCGCCTCGTCGAGTGAATCGCCCACGATGGTGAAAGCGCCGGGCAGGATTTTTATGTGATCGGGGTTGCGTCCGATCTTGGCCGCTCGGCCTTTAACGTCGGCATAGAAGGCGCGGCCCGCGTCGATCGGACCGCCGGCGGCGAATACCACTTCGGCGGTTTCGGCCGCGAGCTGACGGCCGGCATCCGAGGCGCCAGCCTGCACCATCACCGGCCAGCCCTGGATCGGGCGGGCGATGTTGAGGGGGCCCTTCACC
>JABCYT010000616.1 GCA_013290035.1 Alphaproteobacteria bacterium | reverse complement strand
AGATGGGCGACGTCGTGAAGGTGAAGCCCGGCTACGCCCGCAACTTCCTGCTGCCGCAGAAGAAGGCGTTGCGCGCCACCAAGGACAACATCACCTACTTCGAATCGCAGCGTAAGACGCTGGAAGCCCAGAACCTCGAGCGCCGCCAGGAAGCCGAAGCGGTCGGCGCCAAGATGAGCGACCTCAAGGTCACCCTCATCCGCCAGGCCTCCGAGGCCCTGCAGCTCTACGGTTCGGTGAGCTCGCGCGACATCGCCGACGCGGCTGCCGCCGCCAGCGTCAAGATCGAGCGCGGCCAGGTCGAGCTCGACAAGCCGATCAAGACCCTGGGGGCGCACAAGATCAAGATCCACCTCCATCCCGAGGTCACGGTCGACATCACCGCGGTGGTGGCCCGCTCGCCCGACGAGGCCGAATTCCTCGCCAAGGGCGGCACGCTGGTCGCCGAGACCGAGCGCGCCCAGCTCGAGGCGGCCGAAGCGGCCCGCCGCGCCGCCGAACAGGCCGCGGCGCTGTTCGAAGCCAAGCCCGCCGAAGGCGAGGCCGCCGAGGCATCGACCCCGGCCGCGGACGAGGCCGCCGAAAAGAAATAGGCCGGGGCGGCTCAGGGCGCTCCGCAGACTGCCGACGCACGCCATCGCACCGCGATGGCGTGCGTTTTCTTTTGGAGTCATCGCCTGCGCAATTCAGGCCCGCAAGGCGCATGTAAACGCGCCGAGTTCGCCTGATTCCGGACACTCCGCGTTTTCTAGGCGAAATTGGCATCTTAAAAGGCAATTAGCGCGTTCCACGAGAGATAATCGCGTGCAGACCCTTTGCCTTGAAATTGCCATTAGGTTTAACATTTCAGGAAGGGAACACCGCGGAGTTAAGGAAAGTGCTTCGGTCCTTCCGACAGCTCGTTGCCTTGGTGGAACGGCGATGCTGTTAGCTCAGGTTCTTGCCCGCCTGTTGGGCGAAGGCCAATTGACCATCATCGATGAGGTCGGAACGCCCCATCGCATCGAAGGCGCCCGACCCGGCCCCTCCGTCACTCTGCGCGTACATACCTGGTGGACCGGCGTGCGGGTAGCTCTGCGTCCCCGCCTGGCGCTGGGCGAAGCCTATATGGACGGCACGCTGACCGTAGAGAATGGCGGCGACATCTATGACCTGCTCGATCTGCTGGGCAGGAACATCTCGGCGCTCGAAGCGACGCCGATGGTGCGCTGGTCCTACACCCTGCAGCGCTGGATTCGGGTGATCGAGCAATACAATCCGATCGGCAAGGCGCAGCGCAACGTCGCGCACCACTACGACCTCAACGACCAGCTTTACGACTTCTTCCTCGATCGCGACCGCCAATATTCCTGCGCCTACTTCAAGACCGGCGAAGAACCGCTGGAGCAGGCCCAGCTCGACAAGAAGCGTCACATCGCGGCCAAGCTCCTGCTGAAGCCCGGGCAGCGCGTGCTCGACATCGGCTCGGGCTGGGGCGGCATGGCCCTCTTCCTCAGCCAGCAGTTCGGCGTCGACGTGACGGGCGTCACGCTCTCCAAGGAGCAGCACGCCGTGTCCAGCCGCCGCGCGCTGGAGGGCGGCATCGCCGACACTGTGCGCTTCAAGCTGCTCGACTACCGCCAGGAGCCCGGCAAGTACGACCGCATCGTCTCGGTCGGCATGTTCGAGCATGTCGGCGTCGCCCATTACATCGAGTTCTTCACCAAGGTGAAGGAGCTGTTGGCCGACGACGGCGTGATGCTGCTGCACGCGATCGGCCGCATGGAGCCGCCCGGCGCCACCAACACCTGGCTGCGCAAATACATCTTTCCCGGCGGCTATACCCCGGCCATGTCGGAGGTCCTGACGGCGATCGAGAAGGTCGGGCTGTGGGTCACCGACATCGAGGTCCTGCGGCTGCATTATGCGGAGACCCTGCGCCACTGGCGGCGGCGCTTCCTCGCCAACCGCGACAAGATCAAGCAGATGGCGGGCTACGACGATCGTTTCTGCCGGATGTGGGACTTCTATCTTGCCGGCTGCGAAGTGGCCTTCCGCTACATGAATCAAATGGTCTTCCAGATCCAGATCGCGCGCCGCCAGGAGGCCGTCCCCTTGACGCGCGACTATTTGATCGATGCCGAAAACGCCATCACTACGCCGAGTTCCATAGCGGCAGAGTGACGAGGACTATCCCCGGCTTTCAGGCTATTGTGAGGGCGCTGCCGTTTTGCGGTGGTGAACGACCCCTCGCGTCCTTAACAAAGGCTCTGCCATGGAGCCCCTGAAAGACTCGTCGAACGTTACGCGCCTGCCCGGCGCCGAAGATATCCGCCTGCGCGAGCCACCGCACAATTTCGAAGCGGAGCAGGCGCTGCTGGGCGCGATCCTGGTCAACAACGCCGCCTACCAGCGGGTGGCCGAATTCCTGCGCCCGGAGCATTTCGCCGACCCCCTGCACGGCAAGCTGTTCGGCTCGCTGTCGCGCCTGATCGAGCGCGGCCAGGTGGTGAGCGCCGTCACCCTCAAGACCTACGTCGAGCAGGACGAGGACATGAAGGCGGCCGGCGGCGGCGCCTATCTCGCACGCCTGGCGGCGGCCTCGGTGCATGTGATCGATGCCGGCGCGTTCGGCCAGACGGTCCATGACCTTTATCTCCGGCGGCAGCTCATCGATCTCGGCGAAGGCGTGGTGAACGGCGCTTTCGGCAGCGACGTCGAGGACACCGCGCTGTCGCAGATCGAGGGTGCGGAAAAGAAGCTCTACGATCTCGCCAGCGCCGGCCAGACCGAGGGCGGCTTCAAGCCCTTCCGCGCCGCCCTCACCGAAGCCACCGTCGCCGCCGAAGCGGCCTATCACCGCGCCGGCCAGCTCACCGGCGTCGCCTCGGGCCTGTTCCAGCTCGACCAGCTGCTGGGCGGCCTGCACAGGTCGGACCTGATCATCCTGGCCGGCCGGCCCTCGATGGGCAAAAGCTCGCTCGCCACCAACATCGGCTTCAACGCCGCCAGGGCCTATCGCGAGGAGCACGGCGAGGACGGCAAGCCCAAGGTGGCTGACGGCGCCGTGGTCGGCTTCTTCTCGCTCGAGATGTCGGCCGAGCAGCTCGCCACCCGCATGATCTCCGAGCAGGCCGAGATCCCGTCGGAAAAAATCCGCAAGGGCGAACTCATAAGCTCGGATTTCGA
>JABCYT010000615.1 GCA_013290035.1 Alphaproteobacteria bacterium | reverse complement strand
GCCAGGTTGGACGAACACTCCGCCGGCGCCACGATATAATAGGCCGGCAGCGCGTACTTGGTGTGCGGCAGCGAGATCTCGACCGGCACTGCGCCCGCCGCCTTCAGCATCTCCATGCCCTTGGCCCACAGCGCCACGATCTCGGGCGACGTGCCGTCGACGCGATATTCCTTGGGAATGCCGATGCGCAGGCCCTTGACGTCGACGTTGCGCGCGGCGGCCACGAAGTCCGGCACGGCGAGCGGCGCCGAGGTCGAGTCTTTGGGATCATGGCCCGCCATGCCCTGCAGCAGCAGCGCGCTGTCCTCGACGGTGCGGGCGAGCGGGCCCGGCTGGTCGAGCGAGCTCGCAAAGGCCACGACGCCCCAGCGCGAGCAGCGGCCGTAGGTCGGTTTCAGCCCGACGATGCCGCAGAACGACGCCGGCTGACGGATCGAGCCGCCGGTATCGGTGCCGGTGCTGCCCGGCACCATGTAGGCCGCCACCGCGGCGGCCGAGCCGCCCGACGAGCCGCCGGGCACCAGTTTGCGGTTGTCGCCCTTCCTCTTCCACGGATTCTCGACGCCACCAAAATGGCTGGTCATGTTGGACGAGCCCATGGCGAACTCGTCGAGGTTGGTCTTGCCGACCATGACCGCGCCCGCCTTCCACAGGTTGGCGGTCACCGTGCTCTCATAGGGCGGCACGAAGCCTTCAAGGATGCGCGAGGCAGCCGTGGTCGGCACGCCCTCGGTGCAGAACAGATCCTTGATGGCGAGCGGCACGCCGTCGAGCAGGCCGGCCTGGCCCTTGGCGCGCCGTGCATCGGAGGCCTTGGCCATCTCGCGCGCCCTGTCGGGCGTCTCGGTGATGAAGGCATTCAGCGCCCGGTGCTCGTCGAGCTTCCTGAGATGCGCATCGGCCACCTCGACAGCGCTCGCCTCCTTCCTGGCAAGCGTCGCCGTCAGCTGGGTGATGGTGAGATCGGTGAGGGCAGCCATCACCTACTCCATCACCTTGGGAACGGTGAAGAAGCCGCCGGCGTTCTTGTCGGCCGGATCGATATAGACGGCGCCGCCCGGCGCATTGGCCAGCACCTTGGCGGCGATGCCGCCGTCGGTCACCGTGTCGGTGCGCATCGGCAGGGTCACGTCGGAAACCGAGGACAGCGGCTCGACATTCTTGGTGTCGACCTCGTTCAGTTGCTCGATCCAGGCGAAAATGCCCGACAGCTCGCCGGCCAGCGGCGCCAGTTCCTCATCGGCAACCTTCAGGCGGGCGAGCCGTGCGATGCGCGCCACCGTGTCCTTGTCGAGCGACATGACTCTTGCTCCAAAACGCTTGAACGGCGCGGTTGGTAGCCGTTTTGCCCTGCTCCCGCAACCAACCAGCGGATGTCAATCGATCCGGCTACGACGCGGCCTGGGCCTCGCTGGCGGTCTCGGCGATGCGGCGGGCGGCCACCGCCTCGATCTCGGCACGCACGGCCGGGCGCTTGTCGAGCAGTTGGCGGAAATCCTTGCGATAGAGCACCAGCAGATGGCAGTAGCCATCGGCGATCACATCGGCGTTGCGTGGCTGGTCGGTGAGCAAACCCATCTCGCCGAAGAAGTCGCCCTCCTTCAGCTTCACCTCGAAGGTCGGGGCCTTCACCGTCACTTCGCCCGCGGCGATGAAATACATGGCGTCCGGCGGGCCGCCGATGGCGACGATCTTCTCGTGCGGCAGCGCCACGAGGGCACGCAGCCGCTTGCCGACCTCGGTGATCGTCTTGCTGTCGAGCGAGGCGAACAGCGACACGCGCGAGATCATCCCGGCCAGCTCCAGGCCGAGATCGAGCGGCGGGCGCTGGCCGATGGCGCCGCGCCGCTTGGCGAGCTGGTGGCGCAGGTCGTTGTAGACCTCGCGGCTGATGATGCCTTCCTGCAGGCGACGGGCATACTCCGCCGCTTCGAAGCGGATGGCGGCGCGCTCGAGCTGGCGCGCCTGGATCGACTCGGCGTAGCCTGGATATTGCAGAGACAGCGCCTTGAGCGCGCTGTCGACGACCTCCTGCCGATTCTCGATGACCGCGGCGAGCTCGACCTCGGCGTCGGGGCCGAGCAGGTCCGCCACCGAGCTGACGTTGAACGCCGCGAGCTCGCCCAGCATGCTCTGCGACACCATGAGGATCTCGAAACGATCGGCCAGGCGCTCCGTCAACAGCCCGGCGAAGCCCAGCCGACGGTGCAGCCACAGCGCCGCCCGGAAGCCCGCGTCGGGGAGCGAGATGTCGTGCAGCCATTGCTCGTATCCCGCCACGCCATGGTCGCGCACCGTGTCGATCAGCCGGTCGGCCCGCGCCGCCAGCACCGCCACCATGCGGCGCGACAGGATCTGCTGCTCGAACAGTTCGAGATAGAGTTCCTTCTCACGCGTGCAGAGCGTGACCAACCCGACCTTCACCCGTTCGCCGAGGCTGAGGGCGAGCTCGGCCGGGGCCGATTCGATGCTGGCCTCACCGGCTGAGGCCGGATCGGCGTCGATGCCGTCGACCCGCGCGTTGTGCTGGCGCATGATCTCCTGCAGAT
Organism: Alphaproteobacteria bacterium; assembly: GCA_013290035.1. Classification (GTDB taxonomy): domain Bacteria; phylum Pseudomonadota; class Alphaproteobacteria; order Reyranellales; family Reyranellaceae; genus Reyranella. The sequence continues at coordinate 620 of JABCYT010000615.1, read as the reverse complement.
GGCGGTCGACATTGACCCGCGACAGGGCGAGCACGCGATCGCGCAGCGCGAGTTCGAGCCGGCTCAGCTTGTCGAGTCCAAGGACATGCATGATGAGTCCGAGCGTCGTGGCGTTCACGAACAGGGTGAACAGCACGAACAAGGTGGCCGACAGCGCGACGAATTGCCGGACATCGTCGGGTAGCCGCTCGTCGCCCGCCGCGACCATGGCGAGCACGATGGTGACGGCGCCGCGCAGGCCGCCCCACACCAGGATCGACTTGTATCGACGATCGACCGGCTGCACGAGATGAGTCTTCTCCAGGACCGGCAGCATGCCGAAGACCACGAGCGTGCGGGCCAGGAAGGCGCCGAACGCCACCGCAGCGACACCCCAGACATAGAGCCAGGTGATCTGCACCAGCACGTTGGCCGCCAGCATCGAGGCCAGCACGAAGATCAGGCAGTTCGCCCAGAACTCGAGCTGGGCCCACAGCCGGCGCAGCGCCGTCCATTGGCGCGGATGCAGGTGGGTGGGACCGTAGGCGGCGACCGTGAGGGCGGCGAGCACGACCGAGACGACGCCGGACACGTGCCAGTAGCGGTCGGCCACCAGGAAACTGAGATAGGTCAAGCTCACC
>JABCYT010000614.1 GCA_013290035.1 Alphaproteobacteria bacterium | reverse complement strand
GATCGACAACACGTCGTATTGGCGCATGGATCCCGACGTGCCGCTGGTCGTGCCCGAGGTCAATGCCAAGGCGATCGCCGGCTACAAGGGCCGCGGCATCATCGCCAACCCGAACTGCTCGACCATCCAGATGGTGGTGGCGCTGAAGCCGATCCACGAGGCCGCTGTCATCAAGCGCGTCGTGGTGTCGACCTATCAGTCGACGTCGGGCGCCGGCAAGGAAGGCATGGACGAGCTTCTGAACCAGACCAAGAGCTTCTTCGTGAACCAGACGCTCGAGCCCAAGAAGTTCACCAAGGGCATCGCCTTCAACGTCATTCCCCATATCGACGTCTTCATGGATGACGGCTCGACCAAGGAAGAGTGGAAGATGGTGGTCGAGACCAAGAAGATCCTCGATCCCAGGATCAAGGTCCACGCGACCTGCGTGCGCGTACCGACCTTCATCGGCCATGCCGAGGCGATCAACCTCGAGCTCGAGCAGCCGCTCGACGAGCATGAGGCGCGCCATCTGCTGGCCGCCGCACCCGGCGTGCTGGTGGTCGATCGGCGCGAGCCGGGCGGCTACGTGACGCCCCAGGAAGTCACCGGCCAGGACGGCGTGTTCGTGAGCCGCGTGCGCGTCGATCCCACGATCGAGAACGGCCTGGCTATGTGGGTGGTCAGCGACAATCTGCGCAAGGGCGCAGCGCTCAATGCCGTCCAAATCGCCGAGGAGCTGATCAAAGGCTACATCTAGTAGATCTGCTCGAACCGAAGACCTGAACAGAAGATGGCGCGACGGCCTCCGCGCCATTTTTCCATGGCTCTGAATGTAACAATTAATCATTTTAGTACAGGTGTTTAAGGACTTGACCTGATGTAATATGAGAGAGTGAACGACACATTGTCGATCTATCCCTTAAGACCGGAATCGCAAGCCTCGCCCGGCCCAACGCCCTTGTTCGGCAACGACGCCGATAGTTTCGTGCAGCAGCTGCGGCTGGCGGCGCAGGCTCATCGCGCGGGTCGGCTCGACGAGGCGATCGCGTCCTACCTGCGGCTGCTCGCGGTGCAGCCCTATCATGCCGAGCTGCACAACAATCTCGGCGTGGCGCTCAGACTGGCGGGCAAGCTCGAAGCGTCGGTGTCGCATCACCGCCTGTCGCTCGCGGCCGATCCCGGCAATCCCGCGCTGCATTCCAATCTCGGCAATGCGCTGCGCGCCGCCAACCGGCTCGACGAGGCGGTCAAGCATCACTTCCAGTCGATCACGCTCAACCGCGACTATGCCGAGGGTTTCTTCAACCTGGCGCTCTGCCTGCGCGATCTCGGCCGGGTCGATGAAGCCGTCGGCTGCTTCGGCCGCTCGCTGGCGCTCAGCCCCGACAACCGCCGCACCAGGGTCGAGCTCGCCATCGCGCTCCTGATGCGCGGCGAGCTGGCCCAGGGCTTCGCCGCCTACGAAGCGCGCAAGCGCCTGCCCGAAACGCCTGTCCCCGACTTCATCCAGCCGGCGTGGGACGGCGGACCGCTCCAGGGCAAGCGCATCCTGCTTTATCCCGAGCAGGGCTTGAGCGACGTGCTGCTGTTCGTCCGTTTCGCCCGCGAGCTGCGGCGCCGCGGCGCCACCGTGCTGGTGCTGTGCCAGGCGCTGCTGAAGGATCTGCTCGGCACGGTCGACTTCATCGATACGGTCGTTGCCGAAGGCGAAAAGCTGCCGGACTTCGATCTTCATGCCTCGATGGCGTCGCTGCCTCATCTCTGCCGTGCCGACTTCGCTGCCCTGGCGGCGGAGCCTGCCTATCTGCATCCTCCGGCCACCAGCCGCATCAAGCTCGGCCGCATCGAAAAGGCCAAGCTCCGCATCGGCATCTACTGGGCCGCCATGCCCGGCCAGCCGCAGGATCGCCAGCGCTCGGCGCCGTTCGCCGAGTTTTTGGCGCTGGCCGGAGATCCGGAATTGCTCGTGTTCAGCCTGCAGGGCGGCGCGCATCAGCGCGACATCCAGCAATTCGGCGCCGGCGGCCTGGTGCACGATGTCGGGCGCGGCATCTTCGACTTCGCCGAGGCCGCTTCTGCGCTGTCGCAACTCGATCTTCTGCTGTCGATTGACGCGCCGATCGCCCATCTGGCGGCAGCCATGGGCTTGCCGACCTGGGTCCTGCTGCCGTCGACCGTCGACTGGCGCTGGCAGCTCGGCGGCGAGGATGCGCCCTGGTATCCTTCGGCGCGCCTGTTCCGCCAGCCTCGGCCGGGCGACTGGGACTCGGTGTTTGCCTTGGTTCGCGCCGAACTCGCGGTTCTCAAGCGCCGCACCGCGCTGGCCTGATCGGCCGCGCCGCTTGCATCCAACGCTGCAGATCCTGCGCGTCGTCGATATCGTCCAGCGTGTCGGCCAGGTTCTTCGAATAGCCTGACGGAAGGCCGGCCAGCGTGTCGGCCAGCGCCTGCGCGGTCGACCACCGGACGCCCGCGAACAAAGCGCGCGGCATCGGCTTGAGTCGGCGTGCGCCAACCAGCCAGAAACCGCCGTCGCCCGCCGGACCGAACACGAAATCGTTGCGGCCGAGCAGGCGAAAGGCGCGCGCGACGTGGCCGGCCCGCAGCGCCGGAATATCGCTGCCGACCAGCACCACGGGGCCGGGCGGCAACACCCGGAACGGCAGCGTCATGCGTTGCCCGAGATCGCCCCGCCCCTGGGGGTAGAGCCGCGGTCGCGGACCGGCGCTGCGCCATACCGGATGGCCGAGAGCATCGTCGGGCGTCACGAACAGCCAGGTCGTCCAGCGGCGGTCGTTCGCCAGTCGCCTGATCTCGTCGGCCAAGGTCGCACGATAGAACCGCGTGGCCGCCATCGCGCCGATCCCGCCGGCGAGCCGGCGCTTGACCCTGCCGAGCTGCGGCGCGCGGGCGAAGATCACGAGGTGTTTCATCCGTCGTACAGGCGCCGGACGACGGACACCGGGATTCCGGCAGAGTACAGGGCGAGGCACGACAGGTTGCGCAAGGGACGCAGCAGCCAGCCATCCCGTTCGTAGCGCCGCGCCGAGGCGACGACATCGGTATCGAGGGCGACCAGGTTTTCGCGGCCGATGCGGCGCACGAGGTCGACGTCCTCCATCAGCGGCAGGAGAGCAAAACCACCCAGGCGCCGATAGAAGGCACGTGCCATCAGAAGCCCCTGATCGCC